>JBBRVT010000125.1:0-10424 GCA_038246615.1 Burkholderiales bacterium | reverse complement strand
GGCGATGGCCAGCGGCGTGCCCGAGGCCAGCATGGCAGCGATCAGCAGAGCGGTTTCATTCATGTCGACCCCTCGTCCGTCGGGTACGCGGTCCGATCCCCCAAGGGGATGGCGGGCCGGCTTGGGGCGGCCCGGCGCTCGGTCCGCCTCATGCTGCAGCCCCTGCAGCCCCTGCGGCGCGCGGGCCGGCAGACCAGCGCAGCCGGTAATGGATCAGCGTGTCGCAGGCCAGCAGCGAGAACAGCAGCACGCCCTGGAACACGCCCGACAGTGCCGACGGCAGGCCGACACGGGATTGCGCCAGCTCACCACCGATCAGGAAGGTGGACAGCAGCACGCTGCCGAAGACACAGCCCAGCGGGTGCAGCCGGCCGACGAAGGCCACGATGATGGCGGTGAAGCCGTAGTTGTTCGACACATAAGGCGTCAGCTGGCCCATCGGCCCGGTCACCTCGAAGGCGCCGGCCACACCGGCCAGCCCGCCCGAGGTGAGCAGCGCCGTCCACAGCGCACGCCGGGTGGAGAAGCCGGCATAGCGTGCTGCCGCCGGCGCCAGGCCGCCCACCTGCATCTGCCAGCCCAGGTAGATGCGCGACATGAACAGCCACATGCCCACCGCCGCCAGCAGCGCCAGCACGAAGCCCCAGTGCAGCCGCATGCCGGTGAAGATGCGCGGCATGGCCGCGCCGTCGGCAAAGCTCACGCTCTGCGGAAAGTTGAAGCCCTTGGGGTCCTTCCAGGGGCCGAAGACCAGCCAGCTGAGCAGCAGGTTGGCCACGTACACCAGCATCAGGCTGACCAGGATCTCGTTGGCATTGAAGCGGTCGCGCAGCAGGGCCACGATGGCGGCCCAGAACGCCCCGCCCAGTGCGCCGGCGATGACGGCCAGCGGCACGAAGGCCCAGCGGTTGATGCCGACCTGCTGCTCGGTGAACCACAGCGCCAGCCCGCCGGCCAGCATGGCGCCAGCCAGGTACTGGCCCTCGGCACCGATGTTCCACACATTGCTGCGAAAGCACAGCGCCAGGCCCAGGCTGCACAGGATCAGCGGCGTGGCCTTCAGGCCCAGCTCGGTCAGCGACCGCAGGCCGTTGAACGGCTCGATCAAGAAGACCGACAGGCTCTTGACCGGGTCTTTGCCCAGCGCGCTGAACAGGATGGTGGCCACCACGATGGTGACCACCAGCGACAGCAATGGCGACGCCCAGGCGAACAACCTGGACGGCGCGGGGCGGGCCTCAAGCCGCAGCATGCTGCACCCCTTGCGCACCAGCGTCCACGGCGCCTGCGGCGCCATCGGCTGCCGCAGGCGCCGTGCGGCCCGGCCACAGGCCCGACATCCATTCGCCGATCATCGCCACCGTGGCCTCGGCCACCGGCACGCTGGGTGACAGCCGGCCAGCGGCGATGACTTGCAGGCGGTCGCTGATCTCGAACAGCTCGTCCAGCTCTTCGCTGACGACCAGCACCGCGCAGCCTTCGTCGCGCAGCTTGAGCAAGGCGCCGCGGATCTGCGCCGCCGCGCCCACGTCCACGCCCCAGGTGGGCTGGCTGACGATCAGCAGCTTGGGGCCGGCGTCGATCTCGCGGCCGACGATGAACTTCTGCAGGTTGCCGCCCGACAGGCTCTTGGCCGGCGCGCCCGGCCCGCCGGCCTTGACCTTGTAGGCGGCGATCAGCCGCTCGGCCAGCTGGCGCACGGCCGTGGTGTCGATCCAGCCGCTGCGTGCCACCGCCTCGGTGCGGGTGAGCATCGTGTTGTCGGCCAGGCTCATGGCCGGCACCGCGCCGCGGCCCAGGCGTTCTTCCGGCACGAAGTGCAGGCCCAGATGGCGGCGGTGGCGCGGCGACATGGCCGCGATGTCCAGCCCGAACAGGCTGATGCTGGCGGCCGGCGCGCGCGGGTCTTCTCCCGACAGCGCGGCCATCAGCTCCTGCTGGCCGTTGCCCGACACGCCGGCGATGCCGACGATCTCGCCGGCGCGCACCTCCAGCGCGATGTCGGCCAGCGTGGTGCCGAAGGGGTTGAGCTTGGGCAGGTTCAAGCCCCGCACCGCCAGCGCCACCGCGCCGGGGTTGGCCGGCCGGTGCGCCAGTTCGGGCGGGGCGCTGCCGATCATCAGGGTGGACAGGCTGGCATTGGTCTCCAGCGTCGGGTCGACCTCACCCGTCACCTTGCCGCCGCGCAGCACGGTGCAGTGGTGGCACAGCGCCCGGATCTCGTCGAGCTTGTGGCTGATGTAGAGGATGCTGCAGCCCTCGGCCGACAGCTGGCGCAGGGTGACGAAGAGCTTGTCGACCGCCTGCGGCGTCAGCACCGACGTGGGTTCGTCCAGGATCAGCAACTGCGGCTTGGTGAGCAGCGCGCGCACGATCTCGACCCGCTGGCGTTCACCCACGCTGAGCGTGTGCACAGGGCGCAGCGGGTCGACGTCCAGCCCGTAGTCGCGCGACACGGCGCGGATGCGTTCGGTCACCTCGGGCAGGCGCATGTGCTTGTCCAGCCCCAGCCAGACGTTCTCGGCCGCGCTCAGGGTGTCGAACAGCGAAAAGTGCTGGAACACCATCGCGATGCCCAGCGCGCGCGCCTGTTGCGGGTTGGCGATCTGCACCGGCTGGCCGTTCCAGCGCAGCGTGCCTTCGTCGGGCCGCACCGCGCCGTAGATGATCTTCATCAGCGTGCTCTTGCCGGCGCCGTTCTCGCCCAGCACGGCATGGATCTGCCCTGGCGCCACTTGCAGGTTGACCTGGTCGTTGGCGCGCACCGCCGGGTATTGCTTGCTGATGCCGGTGAGTTCGAGTCGGAGCATGCGTTGGAGCTGCGTTGAAGGGTCAGGCGCCAGCGGGCGCGGCACGGCAGTAGCGCCGCACACCGCCGACCCAGGTCTCGGCCAGGTTGCGCTCGTCACCCAGTGTCACCCAGGCAAAGATGCGTTCATGCAAGGCGCGGGCCAAGGCGTCGCGGCGCTGCGCCACCGGCCCCAGGGCCAGGTCCCACAGGCACACGTCGGCCATGGCGCCCACGTCCAGCGTGCCGATCTGGCCACCCAGCCGCAGCGCCTGCGCCGCGCCGCGGGTGGCGGCATGCAGCAGGGCCCAGGCGGTGAGGCGGTTGCCGGCCATGGCCTGCACCTTGTAGCCGTCGCCCATGGTGCGCAGCATGCTCAGCGACGTGCCGCCGCCAACGTCACTGGCCATGCTGACGGCCACGCCGGCAGCGGCCGCCTGCTGCCAGCCGAACAGCCCGCTGCCCAGGAACAGGTTGGACGAGGGGCAGAACGCGATCTGCGCGCCGCTGTCGTGCAGCAGCGCGCGGTCGGCGTCGTCCAGCCAGATGCCGTGGGCCAGCACTGCGCGCTCATTCAGCAGGCCATGGCCGGCGTAGACATCGAGGTAGCTGCGCGCGGCGGGGAACAGCTCGGCGATCCACGCCACCTCGGCCCGGTTCTCGGCCACATGGGTCTGCATGTAGACGCCCGGATGGTCGGCCAGCAGGCGGCCGGCCATGGCCAGCTGCGCCGGCGTGCTGGTGGCGGCAAAGCGCGGCGTGACGGCGTAGGCATTGCGGCCGCAGCCGTGCCAGCGCTCGATCAATGCGCGGCAGTCGGCTTCCGCCTGCGGCACGTCGTCGCGCAGGTTGTCGGGCGCGTGGCGGTCCATCAGCACCTTGCCGGCCACCATCGCCATGCCGCGCTGGCTGGCCGCCGTGAACAGCGCGTCGACGCTGGTCACGTGCACCGTGGGGAACACCACCGCCGCAGTGCTGCCGTGCGCCAGCAGCGCGTCGGTGAACAGCTCGGCCGCCAGCCGGGCGACGGCAGGGTCGGCATGGCGGGCCTCGGCCGGGAAGGTGTAGGTGTTCAGCCAGTCGAGCAGCTCGGTGCCCCAGCTGGCGATCACGTCGACCTGCGGGCAGTGCACATGGGTGTCGATGAAGCCCGGCAGCAGCAGGCGGCCGCTGTGGTCGATCTTGTGCCAGTCATCGCCGGGTGCATCGGGCTGCACCGCAGCGATGCGGCCGTCGTCGCCGACCAGCAGCCAATGCGCGGGGCGCCAGCGCACCGCGGCGCTGGCGCGATCGGCCAGGCCCGGATCACCGGTGAAGTCCAGCAGATCAGCCAGGATGGCGACCCCTCGGCCGGCGTGTACACCGACCGATCCCCCGAGGGGATGCGCGCCCGCTTGGGAGCGGCCCGGCGCTGGGCCCGACAACATGGCGACCTTCATGCCTTCAACTCGAGAAGATTGCGCGCCACATCCCGCACCTGCTCGCGCAGCCAGCGCACTGCGGCCGACGCATGGCTGAGGTCGTGCCACAGCTGGTAGTAGGTGAGCGCCGGAAACTCGACCGGGCAGCGCACGATGCGCACCGGCAGGGTGCCGATGTAGCGGGCGCAGAACTGACGGCCGGTGGTGAGCACCAGTTGCGAGCGCGCCACCATCGCCGGCGCCAGCCCGAAGTGCGGGCTGCGCACCATGATGCGGCGCTGCAGCCCCTGCGCCTGCAGCAGTTCATCGACCACACCCACGCCGCCGGCGTGCAGCGGGGTGGGCGCGATGTGCGCGCTGCCCAGGTAGCGCTCCACCGACCACTGGCGCGGGCTGCGCACCGCAGCATGGTCCTTGGCGACCAGGCACACCAGCTCGTCACTGACCAGCCGGCCCAGGTGCAGCTCGGCCGGCGGCGACAGCCAGTTGCCGATGACCAGATCGACCTCGCCGCGCGCCAGCTGGCCGCGGTAGTCGTACTCGCGGGTCAGCGGCAGCAGGTCGAGCGTGACGCCGGGCGCCTGGGCCCGCACCCGGGCCACCAGCTCGGGCAGGAACAGCGGGTCGAGGTAGTCGCTGACGGCGATGCGGAAGGCGTGCGCCGCCGCCTGCGGCGCAAACGCCTGGCCAGCGGCCAGGCCGCCGAACAGCATCTGCGCACCCTGCAGCACCTGCGCGGCGGCCGGCAGCAGCGACAGCGCCACCGCAGTGGGCGCCATGCCGGTGCCGGCCCGCACCAGCAGCGGGTCACCGATCAGCCCACGCAGGCGCTTGAGCTGGCTGCTGACCGCCGGCTGGCTGGTGGACAGCCGCAGGGCGGCGCGCGACACGCTGCGCTCGGTGATCACGGTGTGGAAGGCCCGGATGAGGGAAAGCTCGATCTTGTCGAAGGCCAGGCCGGTGCTCATGCCTTCAATCTTATAGAGGTTATTCAGTTGAATGCATACCGTGCCCTCGTGGAGCGGCTATCTTGCGGGTATGTCCCAGGCCGACCCCGCTTCACCCAGCACATCACCCACCACCGCCCCGCTGCGTCCCATCCGCTTCGTGCACCGCGGCGAGGTGGTGGCTGTCAGCGGGCTGGAATCGACCACCTCGGTATTGAACTGGCTGCGTGAACAAGCCGGCTGCACCGGCACCAAGGAGGGCTGCAACGAAGGCGATTGCGGCGCCTGCACCGTGCTGGTCGGCAGCTTGCAAGAAGGCGGCCAGGTGGGCTGGAAGCCGATCAACAGCTGCATCCAGTTTCTGCCCACGCTGGACGGCCATGCGCTGTTGACGGTGGAAGACCTGGGTGGCAACCACCCGGCGCAGCAGGCGATGGTGGCCTGCCACGGCTCGCAATGCGGCTTCTGCACGCCGGGCTTCGTGATGTCGCTGGCGGCCTGCCGCGACCACCATGCCAGCGCGCCGGCCACGCGCCAGCAGATCGCCGACGCGCTGTCGGGCAACCTGTGCCGCTGCACCGGCTACCGGCCGATCCTGGACGCCGGCGAGCAGATGTTCCGCCACAGTGCACCGGTGCTGGGCCACCCCGGCACCGCCGCCGCGCTGGCCGGCCTGCGCACCGATGCGCCGCTGCATTACGCCGCGCCCACGCCCTTCCACGCGCCACGCACCCTGGCCGACCTGGCCGCCCTGCGCGCCGCCAGGCCGCAGGCCCGGTTGCTGGCCGGCAGCACCGACATTGGCCTGTGGGTGAACAAGCAGTTCCGCGACCTGGGCGAGGTGATCTATATCGGCGAGGTGGCCGAGCTGAAAGCCGTCACCGTGGCCGACAGCCAGTTGCGCATCGGCGCCGGCGCGTCGCTGCAGGCGGCCTGGGACGCACTGGCAGCGCACTGGCCCGCCACCCGCGAGATGGGCCTGCGCTTTGCCTCGCCGTCGGTGCGTGCGGCCGGCACCATGGGCGGCAATGTGGCCAACGGCTCGCCCATCGGCGACAGCGCGCCGGTGTTGATCGCGCTGGGCGCGTCCATCGTGCTGCGGCATGGGGCGCAGCAGCGGCAGATGCTGCTGCAGGATTTTTACCTGGCCTACATGCGCAACCAGCTGCAGCCGGGTGAGTTCGTCGAGGCCATCACCGTGCCGCTGCCAGGGCCGAACGAGGTGCTGCGGGTCTACAAACTGAGCAAGCGCTACGACTGCGACATTTCCGGCCTGTCGGCCGGGCTGTGGCTGCAGTTGCAGGACGGCCGGGTGCAGGACGGCCAGGTGCAGGATGGCCAGGTGCAGGATGGCCAGGTGCATAGCGCCCGGCTGGCCTTCGGCGGCCTGGCCGGCATCGTGCAACGCGCGGCCGGCGCCGAGGCCGCCGTCGTCGGCCAGCCCTGGACAGCCGGCACGGTGCAGGCCGCGATGGCCGCGCTGGATGGCGACTTCACGCCGATGAGCGACCAGCGCGCCAGCGCCGGCTACCGCCAGCGCGCGGCACGCAACCTGCTGCAACGCTTCTGGCTGGAGACCCGGGCCGATGCGCCGCTGGCAGCCAGCGACCTGTCGGTGTGGAGCGCCGCATGAACCAGCCTGTGGAAGCCTTCCTGACCGACGACGCGCTGCGCCTGCAGCAAGGCCAGCGGGTGGGCATCAGCCGCCCGCATGAATCGGCGCATCTGCATGTGGCCGGTGCCGCGCCCTACATCGACGACCTGCCTGAACTGGCCGGCACGCTGCACTGCGCGCTGGGCCTGAGCCCGGTGGCGCACGGCAGGCTGCTGGGCATCGACCTGGCCAGGCTGCGGGCCCAGCCCGGCGTGGTGGCGGTGTTCACCGCACAAGACATCCCCGGCCCGAATGACTGCGGGCCGATCGTGCACGACGACCCGATCCTGGCTGAATGGGGCGACCAAGGCACGGTGCGCCATGTCGGCCAGCCGGTCTTCGCCGTGGTGGCCAGCAGCCGCGATGCCGCGCGCCGCGCCGCCGCACTCGCCAGTCAGGTGCTGCAGATCGAGCCGCTGCCCGCCGTGCTGACCGCGCTGGAAGCCCATGCGCTGCAGCAGTACGTGGTGCCGCCCCTGCACCTGGCGCGCGGTGATGCAGCCAGCGCGCTGGCGGCGGCGCCGCACCGGCTGCAGGGCAACTTCAGCCTGGGCGGGCAGGAGCAGTTCTACCTGGAAGGGCAGATCAGCTATGCCATCCCGCAGGAAGACGGCGGCCTGCTGGTGCATTGCAGCACCCAGCACCCCAGCGAGATGCAGCACCTGGTGGCGCATGCCATGGGCCTGGCCAGCCACCAGGTGCAGGTGCAGTGCCGGCGCATGGGCGGCGGCTTCGGCGGCAAGGAGAGCCAGAGCGCGCTGTTCGCCTGCGTGGCCGCGCTGGCGGCCCGCACGCTGCAGCGCCCGGTGAAGCTGCGGCCCGACCGCGACGACGACATGCTGATCACCGGCCGCCGCCACGGCTTCGAGTTCGCGTACGACGTGGGTTACGACACTGCCGGCCGGGTGCTGGGCGTCACGGTGGACATGGTCACCAACGCCGGCCATTCGGCCGACCTGAGCCCGCCGGTGATGACCCGGGCGCTGTGCCACTTCGACAATGCCTACTGGCTGCCGCATGTGGCGATGCGCGGCTTTTGCGCGCGCACCAACACGCAGAGCAACACCGCCTTCCGCGGCTTCGGCGGGCCGCAGGGCGCGCTGGCCATCGAGGTGATCCTCGACAGCATCGCCCGCCAGCTGGGGCAAGACCCGCTCGCGGTGCGCCAGGCCAACTTCTACGGCACCAGCAGCCAGAACGTCACGCCTTACGAGCAGGTGGTGGAAGACAACATCATCGAGCCGCTGGTGGCGCAGCTGGCCCGGCGCTGCGACTACACGGCCCGCCGCGCGGCCATCGCCGCCCACAACGCCACCAGCCCGGTGCTGCAACGCGGGCTGGCGCTCACACCGGTGAAGTTCGGCATCTCGTTCAACGTCGCCCACTTCAACCAGGCCGGCGCGCTGGTGCATGTGTATGCCGACGGCTCGGTGCTGGTGAACCATGGCGGCACCGAGATGGGCCAGGGCCTGAACACCAAGGTGGCGCAAGTGGTGGCGCAGGAATTGGGGCTGGACTTCGACCGGGTACGGGTGACGGCCACCGACACCCAGAAGGTGGCCAACACCTCGGCCACCGCCGCCAGCACCGGGGCTGATCTGAACGGCAAGGCGGCGCAGGACGCAGCACGCCAGGTGCGCCAGCGGCTGGCGGTCTTCTGGGCCGGGCAAGTTGGCGTGGACGCTGCCACCGTGCGCTTTGCCAACGGCCAGGCCAGCAGCGGCGGCCAGCAGATCCAATTCAATGCCCTGGTGGCCCAGGCCTATGCCGCACGGGTGCAGCTGTGGAGCGACGGCTTCTACGCCACGCCCGGCCTGCACTGGAACCGCGAGACGCTCAAGGGCCGGCCGTTCTTCTACTTTGCCTACGGCGCGGCCTGCGCCGAGGTGGTGGTGGACACGCTGACCGGCGAGCACAAGGTGCTGCGCGCCGACGTGCTGCACGACGTCGGCCGATCGCTGAACCCGGCCATCGACATCGGCCAGGTGGAAGGCGCGTTCATCCAGGGCATGGGCTGGCTGACGATGGAAGAACTGCACTGGCACCCCATGGATGGGTCGAAGAACGCCGGCAAGCTGCTGACGCATGCGCCCAGCACCTACAAGATCCCCACCGCCAACGACTGCCCGGCGCACTTCGACGTGCAGTTGTACGACGCCGAGGACGGCGCGCACCAGGCGGCCGACACCATCCACCGCAGCAAGGCAGTGGGCGAGCCGCCGCTGCTGCTGCCCTTCAGCGTGTTCCTGGCGATCCGCGACGCCATCAGCGCCACCGCAGGCCACCGGGTGGACCCGCCGCTGCGCGCCCCGGCCACGCCCGAGGCGGTGCTGGACGCGCTGGATGCCGTGCGCCAGGGCTGAATGCGCGATACGTTGAAGGCCACGGCCCGTACCTGGCTGGCCGCCGGCCGGCCGGCGATGCTGGTGCAGGTGCTGGAGGCGCGTGGCTCGGTGCCGCGCGACGCCGGCACGCGCATGCTGGTGACGACGGAGCTGGTGGTCGGCACCATCGGCGGCGGCCATCTGGAACTGCAGGCCATCGCCCGCGCCCGCGGCTTGCTGACTGACGGCGCGGCGACGCCGCACGACCAGGCCATCGCCCTGGGCCCCACGCTGGGCCAGTGCTGCGGCGGCGCGCTCACCCTGCGCACCGCAGTGCTGGATGCCGCCGCGCTGGCTGCCTGGCCGGACGAGGCGCCGCTGTTCACGCTGCAGCTCTACGGCGCCGGCCATGTCGGCCGTGCCATCGTGCAGCTGCTGGATTGCCTGCCCTGCACGGTGCAGTGGATCGACGAGCGCGAGAGCGAGTTTCCGGCGCCGCCTTCGCCAGCGCACATCCAGCGCCTGTGCGTCGAGCCGGTGCAGGCCGAAGTGCGGCTGGCGCCGCCCGGCGCCTTCTACCTGGTGCTGACGCACAGCCACGACCTCGATCTGGCGATCACCGAGGCCATCCTGCGGCGTGGCGACTTTGCCTACCTGGGCCTGATCGGCTCGGCCACCAAGCGCGCGCGCTTCCTGCGGCGGCTGGACCAGCGCGGCATCGCCGCCGATGCCCTGGCGCGGCTGACCTGCCCGATCGGCGTGCCCGGCATCCCCGGCAAGCAGCCCGAGCAGATCGCCGTGGCCGTGGTGGCGCAACTGCTGCAACAGGCCACGGCCCCGGGCTGATCCGGCACAGCCCATGTCCCACCACGCCAGCGTGGCGGTGCAGGACCAATCCGCGCCCCGGCCCCGGCCCTGCCCCGCCCCGGCGGGCTGCCGGCAGGCGTCCGCTGCCTGGGCGGGCAGCACAGGCTTGACGCGCACGACCTGATCGCCCTGCCGTCGGCCTGAAGCGGCGTGCTGGTGCTGCAAGCCCACGGCGGGCCGGCGGTGGCTGCCGCGCTGTTCGCCACCGCTGCGCCAGGCCGCGCGCCCTGCGACGCAGTGCCGCCCACCAGCGGCGTACTCGGCGGCGGCAGCCGGTCGTCCGGCTTCCGGCTCATCCTGCGCATGCTCTGCCAGCACCGGTGCGGCAACCGCACGGCGCCCGGCGAGCCGACCTGCCCGCCGTGGATGGGCCTGCCCGAGCGGTCACGGCAAGGCCATCTGACCGGGGGCACCTGGCACGTC
>JBBRVT010000124.1:0-10499 GCA_038246615.1 Burkholderiales bacterium | reverse complement strand
GCCCTTGCTGCCCTTGCTGCCCTTGCCGCCCTTCCGTCCAAGGTGTCGGCGGATCGCGGCGCCGTTGCGCCCTGTCCGCGTTGAGCCGCCACCCTGTCCGTCGGCCAGCTTGCGGCCCGGGTGGTCCGCTGCCTAGAGTCGGCCCATCCAGAAATCAGCAAGGCGGCAGGCACGATGTTGCGAGTGGGCGTGGACGTGGGAGGCACCAACACCGATGCGGCGGTGATGGACGGGCCGGCATTGCTGGGGTCATGCAAGTCGCCGACCACGCCGGATGTCACCAGCGGCATCGTCGCCGCAGTTTCAGCGGCGCTGGCTGCAGCGCGGCTGCCGGCATCGGCACTGCGTGCAGTGATGATCGGCACCACGCACTTCACCAATGCCCTGGTCGAGCGCCAGCGCCTGGCCCCGGTGGCCGTGATCCGCCTGGCTCTGCCGGCCACCACCGGTGTGCTGCCGTACGCGGACTGGCCGGCCGACCTGCGCGCCGTGATGGGCGAGCGCGTCTACCTGGTGGGCGGCGGGCATGAATACGACGGCCGCGTGCTGACACCGCTGGACGAGGCCGAACTCGTCAAGGTGGCGCACGACATGAAGGCGCGCGGCCTGACCCAGGCCGCCTTGGTGGGCGTGTTCGCGCCAGTCAACCCGGCAGCCGAATTGCGCGCAGCGGAGATCCTGCGCCAGGAGCACCCCGACGTGCAGTTGTCGCTGTCGCACCGGCTGGGCGGCATCGGGCTGCTGGAGCGCGAGAACGCAGCCATCCTGAACGCTGCGCTGATGCCCGAGGCCACACGCGTGACCGCAGCGCTGGACGATGCGATGCACCGGCTGGGCCTGGCGGTGCCGCTGTTCATCAGCCAGAACGACGGCACCCTGATGGCGCCGCGCCAGATCGGCCAGTACCCGGTGCTCACCTTCGCCAGCGGCCCCACCAACAGCATGCGCGGCGCGGCCTTCCTGTCCGGGCTGCAGGACGCGCTGGTGATCGACATCGGCGGCACCACCAGCGACGTGGGCGTGCTGGCCAGGGGCTTCCCGCGCCAGGCCGGCATGGCGGTGCGCATGGCCGGCGTGCGCACCAACTTCCGCATGCCAGACCTGCTGGCCATCGGCCTGGGCGGAGGCAGCCGGGTGCGCCCGCAAGCAGATGGCTCGGTGCAGGTCGGCCCCGATTCGGTCGGCTACAAACTGACCGAGGACGCACTGGTGTTCGGCGGCAACACGCTCACCACCACCGATATCGCAGTGGCCGCCGGGATGGCCGACATCGGCGACCGGGCAAAGGTGGCGCACCTGGATGCCGCCTTGGTCAGGCGCAGCCTCCAGCGCATCCGCAGCATGCTCGAGGCTGCCATCGACCGCGTGAAGACCAGTGCCGACCCGGTGCCGGTGGTGCTGGTCGGCGGCGGCGTGGTCCTGGTCGGCGACACATTGGCAGGCGCCTCGCAAGTCATCCGCCCGGAACAGGCCGGCTGCGCCAATGCCATTGGCGCGTCCATCGCCCAGGTCAGCGGCGAGTTCGACTCCATCCTCACCTACACCGAAAGCGGCCGCGCCAAGGCGCTGGACGAGGCCCGGGCCGCAGCCACCCAGCGCGCCGTGGCCGCCGGCGCGGCGCCCGCGAGTGTGACGATCTACAGCATCGAGGAAGTGCCGATGGCGTACCTGCCGGGCGGCGGCACACGCGTGCAGGTCAAGGCCATCGGCGACCTGGCGCTGGAGCGCACGCGATGAGCCGCCTGATCAACATCGACGACATCGACGACATTGCAGCCGGCGCTGCCGTGCTGGGCTGCGGTGGCGGTGGCGACCCCTACGTGGGCGCGCTGATGACGCAGCAATCCATGCGGGGCGGCCAGCCGGTGACAGTGGTCAGCCCCGCCGACGTGCCTGACGACGCGCTGGTGGTGGTCATCGCCGGCATCGGTGCGCCGCCGGTGCTGATCGAGAAGATCGCCAACGGCAGCGAAAGCGAACTGGCGCTGCGCCACCTGGAGAAGCACCTGGGCCGGCGGGCCGACTACCTGATGGCCGCCGAGGTGGGTGGGCTGAACTCGCTCTTTCCGCTGCAGGTGGCAGCCAAGACGGGGCTGCCGGTGGTCGATGCCGACGGCATGGGCCGCGCGTTCCCCAAGCTGGAGATGACCAGCTTCCACATCTTCGGCATTCCAGTCACGCCCATGGCCCTGGTCAATGAGCGCGGGGACCTGATGCTGATGCAGACCACCAGCGACTTGCAGGCAGAGCACTTCGTCAAGCACATGGCGGTGGCCATGGGCGGCATCATGAGCTCGGCCGGCTTCTCGCAGTCGGGCGCCGACGTCAAGCGCGCAGCCGTGCCGGGAACGCTGTCGATCTGCCAGGACATCGGCCGCGCGCTGCGCCTGGCGCGCGTGCAGCGGCGAGACCCGTTCGAGGCCCTGCTGGCCGCGCTGCGCAGCACCACCTATTACCAGCACGCGCACCTGATCTTCGAGGGCAAGGTCACCGATGTATCGCGCCAGATCACCGGGCGGTGGAGCATGGGCCAGGCCCGCATCGAAGGCGCAGCGGGTGTGCTGGAACTGGCGATCCAGAACGAGCACCTGGTCGCCCGCATCAACGGCCGCACCGCTGCCATCGTGCCTGATCTGCTGGCCGTGCTGGACGAGGACACCGCCCACGCCATCACCGCCGAGAGCCTGCGCTACGGCCAGCGGGTGCGGGTGCTGGCCACCAGCGTGCCGCCCATCATGCGCAGCGAGGCCGCACTGCAGGTGTGGGGCCCTGCGGCCTTCGGCATCGACGAACCGTTCGTGCCCATCGAAACGCTGGTGGCGCGCCACAGCGGCTGACCGGCCCGCCACCCCGCCACCCCATCGCACCACAACCACACGAAGACCACCCCCTATGAACCGCAGTTTCAGACCGACTCCGCTCACGCTGGCCGTGGGCGCCCTATTGGCCGCTGCAGGCAACGCCCAGGCGCAATCTGTGCCCGCGATCGAACGGGTGGAGGTGACGGCCCAACGTCGCATCGAGCCGCTGCAGGATGTGCCGGCAGCAGTCAACGCGCTGACCGCGCGCCAGCTCGAAGCACGCGGTGTGACGACGACGCAGGACTTCGTCGCAGCCATTCCCAACATGAGCTTCGACCAGTCGTTCACCCACCTGAACAGCTTTGTCGTGCTGCGCGGCGTCACGCAGATCAACAACGCCGATTCGCCGGTGGCCATCGTCGTCGACGGCGTGCCGCAGAACAGCCAGAAGCAGTTCCGCATGAACCTGTTCGACATCCAGCGCATCGAGGTGCTGAAGGGCCCGCAGGGCGCGCTGTACGGACGCAACGCGCTGGGCGGCGCGGTGAACATCGTCACCAAGGCACCCAGCGACCGGTTCGAAGGCTTCGGCGGCCTGACCCTGGCCAATGGCAGTGACAAGACGCTGAATGCCGGCCTGAGCGGACCGATCGGTGCGGGCTCTGCGTTCCGCCTGGTGGCGCAGCAGCGCGCGTCGAACGGCTTGATCCGCAACGACTTCCTGAACCGCAAGGTCGACGGCATCGACCATGACGCGGTGGTGCGCGGCAAGCTGTCGTTCGCGCCGGGCAAGGACCTGGCGGTGGACGTGCAGGCCGGCTGGAACGACTTCAAGGCCGGCGCCAACCACGACTCTGTGCTGCCCGGTGGCAACGCTGCCAAGGTCGTCAACCCGGTGACGAATCTGTTCGGCAAGACATTCGGATCGATCGGCGACGCCAGCGTCAAACTCGACTGGACGACGGGCATCGGCACGCTGACCTCGATCACCGCCTACACCGACCGGAAGGAGAACTACCGGGGCGACCTGGATTTCAGCAACCCGACGGCGCTGCCTGGCGGCTTTCTGGGCTTCGGCTTCCAGGCCGGGCAGGGCCAGGACCTGAAGATGCGCATGACCAGCCAGGAACTGCGCCTGACGTCACCCGACAACCAGCCCATCCGCAGCATCGTGGGCCTGTATGCGCTGCGCACCGAGCGCAGCCTGGATACACGCGTCTTCATCGACGCCACCGGCAGCCTGGACCAGATCGACACGGGCACGGTGATCGTCAACCTGTCGGAGAAGAACCGCAACATGGCCACGGCGGTGTTCGGCCAGGTCGATATCGACTTCGACAAGCAGACCACGCTGTCGCTGGCGCTGCGCCATGACCGCGACGAGCGCAAGCAGACGGATCTGATCGGTGGCGGCGAGCGCACTGTCAGCTTCAGCAAGACCCAGCCCAAGCTGACGGTCACGCGCAAGTGGAGCAAGGACGCCCTGGTGTATGCCACTGCCAGCACCGGGTTTCGCTCGGGTGGCCTCAATGCCCCCGGACTGCCCGACTTCCGCGCCGAGACACTGACCAACTACGAGGTCGGCAGCAAGAACACGCTGCTGGGTGGTGCGGCGACGGTGAACCTGGCGCTGTTCGAGGCCCGGTCCAGGGACTTCCAGTACTTCTACGTCGACGTGGTCAGAGCCTCGCAGCTGATCGGCAACATCGACCGCGTGCGCATGCGCGGCCTGGACTTCGACGCGCGCTGGCGACTCAGCCGCGACTTCGAGATGGACGCCGGGCTCGGCATCACCAACAGCATCATCCAGGCCAACACCGCCCTGCCCGACACGGTGGGCAAGCACACCCCGAAGAACACGCCGCTGAAGGCCACGCTGGGGGCGCAATACGAATGGGCCGTGGCCGGCGGCAAGCTGATGGCACGCGCCGACATCGAACACCGCTCCAAACGCTACTGGCAGGCCGACAACCTCGACATCCAGCCGGCGCTGGACTTGCTGAACATGCGCTTGAGCTACAGCGGTTCTGGTGACCGGTTCAGCGTGGCGCTGTGGGGCAAGAACCTCACCGACGAGGCCTACTACACCGACGTGAATGCACCGCGCTTCTCGGGGCTGCCCTACACCATTGGCTGGCGCGCACAGGGCCGCACCTTCGGCATCGACGCAAAACTGCGATTCTGATGGCGGCCGCAGCCGACACCCGCATCGGCTGGTTCGGACTGGCCACCATCTGGTTCGGTGGTGTGATCAGCGTGCCGGCGCTGCTGGTGGGCGCCACACTGATCGGCGGGCTGGGCTTCGGACCGGCGCTGTTGTGGAGCGGCCTGGGGTTCCTGGTCGTCGGCATCTCGATGGCCCTGCTGGGGGCGCGCGCGGCGCAGCAAGGCGCAGACACGCGGGCCCTGGCCGCACGCGCCTTCGGCAGCACCGGCGCGCGCGTGGTGCTGGGCATCGTCGTCGGTGTGCCCTTGATGGGCTGGTTCGGTGTGCAGACGGCCATCGCGGCGGGCTCGCTGGTGCGCATCATGGACCTGTCGTTCGGCGTCCGCTGGTCTTTGCCCTTGGTCGCGGTATTGCTGGGCGCCACGATGACCGCCACTGCGGTGGCCGGCTTCGGCACGCTGAAATGGCTGAACTACCTGGCCGTGCCGGCCAAGGTGGCACTGGTGACCTATGGCGTGGTGATGGCCCTGCGCAGCCAGGGCCTGGGGCCGGTGCTCGACTGGCAGCCAGACCCGTCCAAGGCCATCGACCCGTTCACCGCCATCGGCATGGCCGTGGGTTTCGTCGCCGTGGCCGCCGTGATTGCGCCCGACTACGCGAGACAGGCGCGCAGCGGGCGCGACGCTGTGCTGGGCTGCCTGCTGGGACTGGTGCCGGCAGCCATCCTGCTGGCCGCCAGCGGTGCCCTGTTGGCGATTTCGCAGCGCACCCATGACATCGTGGAGATCTATGCCCGCCTGGGCTTGCCGCTGCTGGCCTTGACGGTGTTGATCGTCGCCACCTGGACCACCAATGTGATGAATGTGTATTCCGCCGGGCTGGCCCTCGGCGGCCTGTTCGGCTGGGCCGCCAACCGGCGCTGGCTGGCAACCGCCATCGCCGGTGCGCTGGGCTCGGTGTTGGCAGCGGCCGGCATCCTGGACCGTCTGACGGGCTTCCTGTCGTTGCTGACGCTGACCGTGATGCCGATCGCCGGCGTGATGATCGCCGCCTGGTGGCTGGTTCCAGGCCCGGTCACGCCGCCCCGTGCCTGGCACGCCACGGGCCTGATGGCCTGGGCCGTCGGGGTGGCGCTCGTGCTGTGGATGGACCACCCACTGCGCAATCTGCTGGGGCCGGTCATCGCGGCTGCGGCCTACATGCTGGCCTGCCGATGGGGCAAGCAGCGCGCTTGAATCGCCGGGCTGGCTGGCCGCTTGTTTTGCAAGTCGGTTTCTTCAAGTCCGTTTCTTCAAGTCCTGTACTTCAAGTCCTGTTCGTCAAGTCCTGTTCGTCAAGATCCGGGTGGCCGCATACACGGTGGCCGCTGGATGGACGGCATCGCCAAGCCGGTCGATGATGCTGTCGCCCCAGCGCCCCAGCGCCGTCAGCACGTGCAGCCGGTCAACTTGTCGGCACCAGTCGACGCCACGCTGCGGCCGCTCTGTCCACCGATTTGACCGCCCGTTGTCCGCTTGTTCGGCCGACCTGCCTGCCACCGGCACTGTCCAATCCGGTCATGCCCTCCTGGTTGATCGCACTGGACCGGTTCTTCCCGATCCGCTACCTCACGCTGGCCACGGCCGCGCTGCTGCTGGTCGGCGCTCTGGCGCTGTGGCTGCAGCAGCCGACTGCCGGCTGGCCGCTGGCCCTGGCGGGGGCCGGCGCTGCGGGCCTGGCGATCGGCATCAGTGACCTGCGCCAGACCCGCCATGCGCTGCTGCGCAACTACCCGGTGATCGGCCACCTGCGCTTCCTGTTCGAATGGATCCGGCCCGAGATCCGCCAGTACTTCCTGGAGAGCGACCGCGAGGCCGTGCCCTTCAGCCGCGCGCAGCGCAGCCTGGTCTACCAGCGCAGCAAGAACGACAGCGACAAGCGGCCCTTCGGCACCCAGCTGGACGTGCATGGCGTGGGTTATGAGTGGATCAACCATTCGCTGCAACCCACCAGCGTGGCGAGCCACGACTTCCGCACCGCCATCGGCGGGGCACGCTGCACCCGGCCCTACTCGGCCAGCCTGTTCAACATCTCGGCGATGAGCTTCGGCGCGCTGTCGGCCAACGCCATCATGGCGCTGAACGGTGGCGCCAAGGCCGGCGGCTTCGCCCATGACACCGGCGAGGGTTCGATCAGCCAGCACCACCGGGTGCATGGCGGCGACCTGATCTGGGAGATCGGCTCGGGCTACTTCGGCTGCCGCAACGGTGACGGCAGCTTCAACGCCGACAAGTTCAGCGCCAACGCGCGTGACCCGCAGGTGCGGATGATCGAGCTGAAGCTGAGCCAGGGCGCCAAGCCCGGCCACGGCGGCATGCTGCCCGGCCCCAAGGTGACGGCCGAGATCGCCGCCGCGCGCGGCGTGCCCGAGGGGCAGGACTGCGTCTCGCCGGCCGCGCACAGCGCGTTCTCCACGCCCGTCGAGATGCTGCGCTTCATCGACCGGCTGCGCAGCCTGTCGGGCGGCAAGCCGGTCGGCTTCAAGCTGTGCATCGGCCACCCCTGGGAATGGTTCGCCATCGTCAAGGCCATGGCGGCCACCGACCTGCTGCCCGACTTCATCGTCGTCGACGGTGCCGAAGGCGGCACCGGCGCCGCGCCGCTGGAGTTTGCCGACCATGTGGGCGCGCCGTTGCAGGAGGGCCTGCGCCTGGTGCACAACACCCTGGTCGGCATGAACCTGCGCGCGCGCATCAAGATCGGCTGCGCCGGCAAGATCGTCAGCGCCTTCGACATCGCCCGCGCCATGGCGCTGGGCGCCGACTGGTGCAACTCGGCGCGCGGCTTCATGTTCTCGCTGGGCTGCATCCAGGCCCAGCACTGCCACACCGGCACCTGCCCCACCGGCGTGGCCACGCAGGACGCGGTGCGCCAGCAGGCGCTGGTGGTGCCCGACAAGATGACCCGGGTGGCGAACTTCCACCGCAACACGCTGGACGCCCTGCGTGAACTGGTGCAGGCCGCCGGCCTGCAGCACCCGCGGCAGATCAGTGCCAGCCACATCGTGCGCCGCACCGGCGACCACGAGGTGCGCCTGCTCAGCAGCCTGCTGACGACGGTGGCGCCCGGCGCGCTGCTGGCAGCCGAGCGTGGCGAGGTCGACTGGCCGCACCCGGTGTTCAGCATGTACTGGCCGCTGGCCCGGCCCGACAGCTTCGCACCGGCCGAGGCGCGCATCGGCGACGCAGCGCGGCGCGCGCCGGTGACGGCCTGAGAGTCCCACCGCGCCGGTCAGGCAGCTGACCACGGCGCTGATCAAGGCGCCGCTCAGGGCGGCGGTGCGCTGTCGATGAAGCTGGGCCGCGTGGCGAGCTTCTCGGCCAGCTTGGTCAGGTTGGGGTGGTCTCCGCGCCAGTCGATGTGGGCGAAGCGGAAGTCCAGGTACGCCAGGGCGCAGCCCACGGCCACGTCGGCCAGGGTGAAGTGGTTGCCGTTGCACCAGGGCTTGTCGCCCAGGCCCTGGCCCATGGCTTTCAGCGCCGAGGTCACCCGGCTCATCTGCCGATCGATCCAGGCCTGGCAGCGCGCGCCTTCGCGCGGGCCCCAGTTGGCTTCCATGCGCGCCAGGATGGCGGCGTCGCACAGGCCGTCGGCCAGGGCTTCCCAGGTGCGCACCTCTACCCGCTCACGCCCGGTGGGCGGGATCAGCTTGCCCACCGGCGACAGGGTGTCGACGTATTCGACGATGACCCGGCTGTCGAACACCGCCTCGCCGCCGTCGAGCACCAGGCAGGGCACCTTGCCCAGCGGGTTCATCTGCAACATGACGTCGCTGGCCCACACGTCTTCGATCACCAGCTGGTAGTCGAGCTTCTTCTCGGCCATCACCACGCGGACCTTGCGCACGTAGGGGCTGGTGACGGATCCGATGAGTTTCATGGTGTGGTGTCAGGTCGCCAGGCACTGGCGGGAAACAAAGCCTGATTTCATTCTAGCCAAGGGGCTCCTGGCGGCGCAGGCAGCACAGGCGGGGCAGCGAGAGGGTTCACCGCCGCAGCGTCCAGTCGACCTGCGCCGGGCGGCCGGGCAGCGCCAGGCTGGCGGTGGCCGCAGGCGTGCGCGCCAGCACCTGCCCGCGCCGCACCACCAGCAGGCGGGTGGCACGCAGGCGCAGTGCCTCCACCGGGCTGCGCGCCTGCAGCAGCACGCAATCAGCCGGCGCGCCCACCACCAGGCCGTCTGCAGGCAGGCCCAGCACGCGGGCGGCGTTGACCGTCACCGCATCGAAGCAATCGCGCATGCGCGCCTGGCTGGTCATCTGGCCCACGTGCAGGCCCATGGCTGCCACCTCGAGCATGCAGCCCGAGCCCAGCGCATACCAGGGGTCCATCACGCAGTCTTGCCCGAAGGCGACGTTGACACCGGCGTCCATCAGCTCGGGCACGCGGGTCATGCCGCGGCGCCTGGGGTAGCTGTCGTGCCGGCCCTGCAGCGTGATGTTGATCAGCGGGTTGGCCACTGCATGCACGCCGGCCTCGGCGATCAGCGGCAGCAGCTTGCTGACGTAGTAGTTGTCCATCGAATGCATGGAGGTGAGGTGCGAGCCGGTGACGCGGCCCTGCAGCTCCAGGCGCCGGGTGTGGAAGGCCAGGGTCTCGATGTGGCGCGACAGCGGGTCGTCGCTTTCATCACAGTGCATGTCCACCCGCAGGCCGCGCGCGGCGGCCAGCTCGCAGAGGATCTTCACGCTCTCGGCGCCGTCGGCCATGGTGCGCTCGAAGTGCGGGATGCCGCCGACCACGTCCACGCCCAGGTCGAGTGCGCGCTGCAGGTTGGCCAGTGCGTTGGCCGAGCGCAGCAGGCCGTCTTGCGGAAAGGCCACCAGCTGCAGATCGAGGTACGGCGCCACGCGGCGCTTGACCTCCAGCAGCGCGCGCACCGCCAGCAGGCGGTCGTCGCACACGTCGACATGGCTGCGGATGGCCAGCAGGCCGCGCGCCACCGCCCAGTCGCAGTACTGCAGCGCACGGTCGATCAACGCTTCTTCTGTCAGCAGCGGCTTCAACTCACCCCACAGCGCGATGCCTTCGAGCAGCGTGCCGCTGGCATTCACCCGCGGCTGGCCGTCGCTCAGCGTGCTGTCCATGTGGAAATGTGGGTCGACGAAGGGCGGGCTCAGCAGCCAGCCGGCGGCGTCGAAGTCTTCGCTGCCGACCGGCGCCGGCTGGCCGTGGAACAAGTGCTCGCCCAGGGCAGCGATGCGGCCCTGCTGCAGCAGGACATCGACGCCGGTGCGGCCGTCGGGCAGGGTGGCGTTGCGGATCAGCATGGCATGTGGCTGTGGGTTGTTCAGGTGGCTGGCAGCGTACCGCGACGCACGGCCGTGGTGCAGTGCAGTGGCATCATGCTGCGATGCCCACCCCTGCCCAGCAATTGCGATACCAGGACGACGGCTTCCTGGTGCTGCCCGGCTTCAAGACCGCTGCCGAGGTGGCGGCGCTGCGCCAGCGGGCGCTGCAGATCGTCGACGCCTTCGACGCCGACAGCCACCG
>JBBRVT010000123.1:0-10508 GCA_038246615.1 Burkholderiales bacterium | reverse complement strand
GGCTGCGTGATGGCCGAATTCACGCCCGACGGCGTGTTCGACGCCATCACGCAGGAAGGTGTCACCCGCTTCTTCGCGGTGCCGGCGGCGCTGCAGATGCTGGTGAACCACCCGCGCTGCGCGCAGACCGACTTCAGCCGGCTGAAGTACATCTTCTACGGCGCCGCGCCGATCCCGCTGGCGCTGCTGCAGCAGTGCGTGAAGGCCTTCGGCTGCCAGTTCCTGCAGGCTTACGGCATGACCGAGACCACCGGCACGGTGGTGACCCTGCCGCCGCAGGACCACGACCCGCAGGGCAGCCCGCGCATGCGCGCCGCCGGCAAGCCGTCGCCCGGCGTGGAGGTGAAGATCGTCGGCGCCGACGGCCAGACCGTGGCCACCGGCGCCGTGGGCGAGATCGTCACCCGTTCGTCGAACAACATGCTGGGCTACTGGAAGCAGCCCGAGGCCACCGCCCGCACCAAGACCGCCGACAACTGGGTGTACACCGGCGACGCCGGCTACTTCGACGCCGACGGCTATGTCTACATCCACGACCGGATGAAGGACATGATCATCAGCGGCGGCGAGAACGTCTACCCGGCCGAGGTCGAAAACGCCATCTACGGCCACCCCGACGTGGCCGACGTGGCGGTGATCGGTGTGCCCGATGCCACCTGGGGCGAGGCGGTGAAGGCGGTGGTGGTGCCGCGGCCCGGCCACACCGTCGACCCGGCCAGCGTGATCGCCTGGGCGCGCGAGCGCATCGCCGGCTTCAAGGTGCCCAAGACGGTGGACGTGATCCCCGAACTGCCGCGCAACCCCACCGGCAAGATCCTGCGCCGCGCGCTGCGCGCGCCGTTCTGGGAAGGGCGCGAGCGTCAGGTGAACTGACCCCCGGCGGGTGCCCTAGACTGACGCGGCGCCAGCGCGATGCCGGCGCAGCTTTTAAGAAACCGGACGACATGACACTGGCGATGGGGTGGGACGAATGGGTGGCCCACGACGCGGTGGCCCTGGCCGAGCGCGTGCGCTGCGGCGATGTGACGGCGGCCGAACTCGCCGCGCAGGCGGCCGCCGGCGTGGCCCGGGTGAACCCGCAACTCAGCGCGGTGGTCGAGCTGTTCGACGATGCGCTGGCGCGCCCGTTCGAGGCCGGTGCCCGGCCCGAGGGCTTTTTCGCCGGCGTGCCCTTCCTGATGAAGGACCTGGGGCCCACGATGGCCGGCCGGCTGCAGGAGATGGGCTCGCTGTTCATGCGCGGCCACCGCGCCAGCGAAGACAGCTTTCTCACCGGCCAGATGCGCCGCGCCGGGCTCAACCTGGTCGGCCGCACCACCACGCCGGAGTTCGGCGTCTGCTCGTCGGCCGAGAACCCGGCGGTCTACGTCACGCGCAACCCCTGGAACCTGGACTACACCACGCTCGGCAGCTCGGCCGGCACTGCGGCGGTGGTGGCCGCCGGCGTTCTGCCGCTGTCGCATGCCACCGACGGCGGCGGCTCGATCCGCATCCCCGCCGGTGCCAACGGCAACATCGGCCTGAAGCCCTCGCGCGGTGTGTTCTCGATCGCGCCGAAGCTGTCGGACCTGAGCGGCCTGGTCTCCGCCCAGGGCTGCCAGAGCCGCACGGTGCGTGACACCGCCGCCTTCATCGACCACTGCCGGGGCGGCGCGCCGGGCGAGTTCATGCCCTTCTGGACACCGGCCGAGCCGTACCTGCAGCTGATCCAGCGCGACCCGGGTCGGCTGCGCATCGCGCTGTCGCATGCCTGGGGCGACTTCCGCGCCACGCCGCACTTCGTGGCCGAACTCAGCCGGGTGGGCCGGTTTCTCGAAGGCCTGGGCCACCAGGTGGACTGGGCGCTGCCGGCGGTGGACTACCAGGCCGCCTTCGCCGCGCAGACCACCTGCTACATCAGCAACTTCGCGCAGACCATCGCCAACCTGCTGGCGCCACGCGGGCTGGCGCGGCCGCCGGTCGACCTGATCGAGCCGATCAACATCCGCATCTGGGAAGCCGGCCTGCACACCAGCTTCACCGAGCGGGCGCAGATGCAGGCGGTGTTCAACACCACGGCGCGTGGTTTCGGCGCGTTCTTCGAGGACTGGGACATCCTGCTGACGCCGATCACCGCGCTGCCCACGCCGCGCATCGGCAGCACTGAGTCACTGACGCTCAGCGACAACCCGTCGGTGCTGGACTGGTTTGCCACGCTGTGGCGCAGCTTTGCCTACACGCCGCTGTCCAATCTGTGCGGCATACCGGGCCTGTCGCTGCCGCTGGGCATGCAGGAGAACGGCCTGCCGCTGGGCCTGCACTTCCAGGCACAACAGGCCAACGACGGCCTGCTGCTGCAACTGGGCGCGCAGATCGAGCGCGCACTGGGCGGCCGCTGGAACGACGGGCGCCGGCCGGCGGTCCATGTCACGCGCGGGTGATGGCGGCGGCGCCGCCCGTTGCCTGTCCGCACCCAAGACACCCGAGACACTCTAGACACCCGAGACACCCGAGGTTTCCGATGCCACTGACGCTGCCACGCCGCACCTTCACCGCCACCTTGCTGGCTGGCTGCCTGCCAGGCTGCGCGCTGCTGGCGCCAGCGGCCGACGCCGACGACCCGGCCCTGCGCGCGGCCATCGCCGGTGCGCACCGCTCGGCGGCCAACAAGGCCCGCGATGCGGCGCGCCATCCCTACGAAATGCTGCGCTTCTTCGGCCTGGCGCCCACGCAGCAGGTGATCGAGCTGGCGCCGGGCGGCGGCTGGTTCACCGAGATCCTGGCGCCCTACCTGCGCGCGCAGGGCCGCTTGTATGCGGCGCATGAATCGGCCGGCGATGCCGTCGAGTACCGCCGCCGCAGCCGCCAGTCCTTCGACGCCAAGCTGGCCCGCGAACCGGCGCTGTACGACCGGGTGCAGGTGGGCCTGATGCCACGCACGCCGCGCTTTGCCGACATCGCCCCGCCGGGCGGCGCCGACCTGGTGCTGACCTTCCGCAACGCGCACAACTGGATCGAGGCCAACCATCTCGACGCCACGCTGCAGGCCGCGCATGCCGCGCTCAAGCCCGGCGGCGTGCTGGGGGTGGAAGAGCACCGGTCGCCGCCGGGCCGGTCGATCGACTGGATCGTGAAGAACGGCTATGTGGCCGAGGCGCTGATGGTCGAGCGGGCCACCGCTGCGGGGTTCCGGCTGGCGGCGCGCAGCGAGGTCAACGCCAACCCGCGGGACACCAAGGACCACCCCAACGGCGTGTGGTCGCTGCCGCCCACGCTGCGTGGCGGCGAGGTGGACCGCGCGCGCTTCCTGGCCATCGGCGAATCCGACCGCTTCACCCACCGCTATGTGAAGGCCTGACGGCCGGACAAGGCACCGCCCTGCACAGCGCACAGACCGTTCCACCCACCACACAAGGAGCCACCGCATGCGACCCAACCATCTGCGCACCCTCTGGCAAGCCGGCGGCGCCGCCGTCAACGGCTGGCTGGCCATTGCCAACAGCTTCTCGGCCGAGGTGATGGCGCACCAGGGCTGGGACGCGCTGACCATCGACCTGCAGCACGGCGTGGTCGACTACCAGGCGATGGTGGGCATGCTGCAGGCCATCAGCACCACCGCCACCACGCCGGTGGTGCGGGTGCCCTGGCTGGAGCCCGGCATCCTGATGAAGGCGCTGGACGCCGGTGCCTACGGCGTCATCTGCCCGATGGTCAGCACCCGCGAAGACGCGCAGAAGCTGGTGGCCTACACCACTTATGCGCCCAAGGGCACGCGCAGCTTCGGCCCGGTGCGCGCCGCCATGTACGGCGGCGACGACTACCCGCAGCAGGCCGACCACACCATCGTGCGCTTCGCGATGATCGAGACGGCGGCCGCGATGGACAACCTCGACGCCATCCTGTCTGTCGAGGGCCTGGACGCGGTCTACATCGGCCCGTCCGACCTGTCGCTGG
This sequence comes from Burkholderiales bacterium, assembly GCA_038246615.1. Classification (GTDB taxonomy): domain Bacteria; phylum Pseudomonadota; class Gammaproteobacteria; order Burkholderiales; family Burkholderiaceae_C; genus Pseudaquabacterium. The sequence continues at coordinate 6,575 of JBBRVT010000123.1, read as the reverse complement.
CGCTGGGCTGCAAGCCCGCCCTGGACGACCTGGAGCCGAAGGCCGCGCAGGCGGTGGACCACATCCTGGCGCGCGCCAAGGCGCACGGCGTGGTCGCCGGCATCCACAACGCCGGGACCGAGGCGGCGCGCCAGCGCATTGCCAAGGGCTTCCAGTTCGTCACCGTCAGTTCGGACGCCAGGCTGATCGCCACCGGCGCGCAACAGCTGCTGGCGGCCATGCGCGCCGGCCCCGGCCCGTGAGCGCCACGCCGCAAGCCAGCCCGCCCACCATCCGCATGCATGCGGAGGACGGCTGGCCGACCTGGCTGCCGGCGCTTGGCGTGCTGCGCCTGGTCTGTGTGCGCTGCCGTACCGTCTGGGGCGCCTCGCTCGGCGAAGATGCGCAGCCGACAAGGCGATCCAAGCTGGTGTCGGTGTACCTGCCGAACTTCGTCAGCGAGGCGGAGACGCTCAGGACAGGGCTGTCAGCGCGGCCAGGCTGGTCCGTTCCGGCCTTTGGCCGCCAACTCCGGCGATGGCGATGCACGCATCAGGCGACACCTGCGCCGGACCCTTTGCCGCGACCGACTTCGATGTGAACATCTGACCGATGGAATTCAAGGACTATTACGCCACCTTGGGTGTCGAGCGTTCTGCGACGCAGGACGACATCAAGCGCGCCTACCGGAAGCTGGCGCGCAAGTACCACCCCGACGTCAGCAAGGAGCCGAACGCCGAAGCCCGATTCAAGGACGTGGCCGAGGCCCACGAAGCCCTGATCGACCCTGAACGGCGTGCGGCTTACGACGACATCGCACGGCGCCAGGCAAGCGGGCAGCCCTTCGAGCCGCCGCCGGGCTGGGACAGCGGCTTCGAATTCAGTGGCCGCGGCCGCGGCGGCGACGGCATGGCACGCGGCGACGCCGATTTCAGCGACTTCTTCGAGTCCCTGTTCGGGCGCGGCGGCGGCCCCGAAGGCATGCGGCGCCATGCCGGCAGCCCAGGGCCCGCGCAGGGCGGCGATCACCATGCCAAGGTCACCATCGACCTGCTCGACTCCTACCGGGGCGCACAGCGCACGATGTCACTGCGCATGCCCATCGTCGATGCGCAAGGGCGCGCCATGCTGAAGGAGCGCCAGCTCGAGGTTGCCATTCCCCGCGGTGTGCGGCGCGGCCAGCACCTGAGACTGCTGGGCCAGGGCAGCGCAGGGCATGGCGGCGCGCCGGCAGGCGACCTGTACCTGGAGATCGATTTCGCGCCGCACCCGGTTTTCCGGCTCGACGGGCGCGACGTCTACTTCGACCTGCCGGTGGCGCCCTGGGAGGCCTCGCTCGGCGCCACCGTCCAGGCGCCGACGCCAGAAGGCTCGGTGCAGCTCACCGTTCCACCGGGCTCGACGCAAGGCCGCAAGCTGCGGCTGCGCGGCAAGGGCTTGCCGGGCACACCTTCCGGCGACCTGTACGCCGTGCTGGCCATCGACGTTCCAGCGGCACTTGCCGAGCCCGAGCAGGCGGCCTGGCAGGCGCTGGCCCGTGCCTACCCCGCCTTCAACCCCCGCGCCGCACTGGAGCCCTGAAGACCATGGCTGATCTGCACAGTCTCATCGCGCCAGGTGTCGTTGTCGAAGAGCACGTGGCCTTCACCTTCACGGCCCTGTGCCGCGCCAGCGGTGCCGACGCGTCACAGCTGCAGGCATTGGTCGACGAGGGCTTGCTCCACCCCGCCGGCTGCGGCCCGGACGACTGGCAGTTCAGCGGCAACTCGCTGGCGCGCGCACGCCAGGCGTTGCGCCTGGCGCAAGACCTGGAACTGGGCCTGGCGGGCGCCGCCATCGTGATGGACCTGCTGGCCGAGATCGAAAGCCTGCGTTCGCGTTTGCGTTGACGCGCCCTGATTGGCCGCATCAACCGGGTGGCGCTGCCGGGTGGCCCGCCGCCTGGCGCAACCGGGCAAGCCGATCCTGCAGATCCACCAGCGGCAGGGTGGTGGTGTGGACGGCGCCGGCATAGATCGAACCGTCGTTGCCATCCAGGGTCAGCAGGCTGCCCTCCTGCAGAGTCGTCTCGCCGATCCGGAGGGTGCGCGCCGCCTCGTCGATTTCCAGGTCGGCGCAGCCGACCAGGCACACCTTGCCGGGTTGCCGCGCGACCACGGCCGCGTGCGAGGTGCGTGCGAGGTGCGTGCGAGGTGCGTGCGAGGTGCGTGCGAGGTGCGTGCGCCGCGCTGGATCAGCAGACCGACGGCGATTTCCACTGCGGCGATGTCCCCGGTATCGGCTTCACGGCGGACCAGCAGGACCTGCGCGCCCGCCGCCCGGCGGGCCTGCGCCGCGGTTTCATCGAACGCGATCTCGCCGACCGCCACGCCGCTGCCCGCGCTGGAGCGCGGGCTCATTTGCGCAAAAGAATTGCGCGCCGGCGATGGTTTCGTTCGACCGTGTGCCGGCCTACTGGTAGAGCTGCTTGTGCAGGTCCATCACCAGCAGATGCAGGCTGTCGTCAACATGACCGGGCTTGTCGCCGGCAGGCCGGTGCTTGTCTTCCCGCTTGCCACGCGTCAGCGACCGCAGTTGTTCACCGCTGAGGGTCTCGCTGGCCCGGCGCTTGTCGCCGAGTGCGCCTGGCCAATCAGCCCAGTGCTGGACCCGCTCGCTCGGTCCGTCGCCGGCGTGGCGGGCTTCGAGCAGTGGCCGTGCCACACGCCCAGGTCCTCTGCGAGGCGCTGCGCCGGCCGACGCAGCGCAGGATTGCGGAGCGCACCATCGACTTGCGACGCAGCGCCCGGCAGGCCACGCAGCCAGCGACTCTCGATGCCGGCGGCGGCGGTTTCCCGTTGCCCGGCACTCGACCACGGGTGCGGCTTGTCGCGCTTCGATCGAGCGGCCCGCACAAGGAGACAATCGAGCCTTTGACCGCATCAGGCACGACCCTGCAACGCTTGTCGATGTCCGGGACTTGGCTGCCTGATCCGGCATTGCGCGATAGGTACTTCCCCGCCCCCGCCCCCGCCCCCGCCCCGCCCCTTCCCATGCGCCTGCTGCACTACAAGAACCTGAACCTGCGCCGCGTCAAGCCCGCCTTCGACAAGGTCAAGGCCGCGATCGAGGCCGGTGATTTCCGCTCGGCCGACGTCAAGAAGCTGAACACCGGGCCCTACTACCGCGCCAAGCTCGACTACGCCAACCGCCTGCTGCTGCAGTTCGCGCGCGTCGAGCGGCCTACCGGCCCCGAGACCGTCTGCCTGGCGCTGGAGGTGATCGAGAACCACGCCTACGACCGCTCGCGCTTCCTGCGTGGCGCCACGGTGGACGAAGCCCGCATCGAGCGCGAGCCGACGGCCGATGCACACGCGCCGGCCCTGGCCACCGGTGCCGCGCCGCTGCGCTGGCTGGGCCCGGGCCGCACGCAGTTCGAGCTGCTGGACAAGCCCATCGTCTTCGACGACGCGCAGGAGCAGGCCTACCGACACCCGGCGCCGCTGGTGGTGATCGGTGCGGCCGGCTCGGGCAAGACTGCCGTGATGCTGGCGCGCCTGCGCGAGGCCCACGGCCGGGTGCTGTACGTCACGCTGTCGGCCTACCTGGCGCAGAGTGCCCGCGCGCTGGTTGCAGCACACGGCTTCGAGAACCCTTTGCAGGAGGTCGAGTTCCTCAGCTACCGCGAGCTGCTGGAGACACTGCACGTGCCGCCGGGCCGCGAGGTGACATTGCCGGCGTTTGCCGGCTGGTGCGAGCGCCACCGCCAGAGCCTGCGGCTGCTGGGCGACATCGGCGCGCAGGCGCTGTTCGAGGAGTTCCGCGGCGTCATCGGCGCGCAGCCGCAGGGGCCCCTGGCGCTGGCCGACTACCTGGCGCTCGGTACCCGGCAAAGCCTGCTCAACACTGCACAGCGCGAGCTGGCCCATGGCCTGTTCCAGCGCTACCGCGCCTGGCTGGATGAAGCGGGCCTGTACGACAGCAATCTGATCGCGCATGCCTGGCGGCGAGAGATCGCGGCGGCGCGCGAGCCGGTCTACGACTTTGTCGTCATCGACGAGGTGCAAGACGTCACGCCGGTGCAGCTGGCGCTGGTGCTGGCGCTGCTCAAGCAGCCCGGGCAGTTCATCCTGTGCGGTGACAGCCACCAGATCGTGCACCCCAACTTCTTCAGCTGGGCGGCGCTGAAGAGCCTGTTCTGGCACGGCCTGGCAGGGGACGCCGCACAGCGCCAGCCGCTGCAGCTGCTGCAGGCCAACTTCCGCAACACCCAGGCCGTGACCGCGCTGGCCAACCGGCTGCTGAAGATCAAGCAGGCACGCTTCGGTTCGGTCGACCGGGAGAGCAACTTCCTGGTGCAGAGCAGCTCGGGTGAGCCCGGCCAGGTGCGCCTGCTCGACGCCAAGGCCGCCACGTTGGCCCAACTGGATGCCGCTACCCGGCAATCGGCCCGCCATGCGGTGATCGTGCTGCGCGACGACGACAAGCCCGCCGCACGGCAGGCCTTCCGCACGCCGCTGGTGTTCTCGGTGCACGAGGCCAAGGGCCTGGAGTACCCGCATGTGCTGCTGTTCAACCTGGTGTCCGGCCAGCGCCAGGCGTATGCCGAGGTCTGCGACGGTGTCGGCGAGGCCGACCTGGCCGGCGAGCAACTGGACTTCCGCCGCGCGCGCGACAAGACCGACAAGTCGCTGGAGCTGTTCAAGTTCCACGTCAATGCGCTCTATGTGGCGATGACGCGCGCCGTCGAGACGCTGACGCTGGTGGAGCAGGACAGCGACCACCCGCTGCTGGGCCTGCTGGGGCTGCAGCTCGGCCAGGCCGCCGCGCAGCCGGTGGCCCAGTCCACCCAGGACGAATGGGCGCAGGAAGCGCGCAAGCTGGAGCTGCAGGGCAAGGCCGAGCAGGCCCAGGCCATCCGCACGGCCTACCTGCAACACAAGCCGGTGCCGTGGGCGCCGTGGAGCCGCCTGCTGATCGACGACCTGGAGCCCAAGGCGCTGGACCCGCGCCACCCCAGCAGCAAGCCGCGCCAGACGCTGTTCGACTACGCCCTGTGGCACGGCCAGCACCAGTGGGTGGTCCGGCTGGCCGCTGCCAACTTTGCCCCGGCGCGCGCGCTGATGGAGGGCAGCTTGCTCGCCGGCGCCGGCACGCTGCTGCCCGACCGCTACGGCATCGGCAGCGGCGACTGGAAACGCAAGCAGGACCTGATGCGGCGCAGCGTGCTGGCCCTGCAGCAGCGCCACCGGCAGCCCTATGAAGCGAAGAACATCAAAGAGCTGCTGCGCCTGGCCGATGTGTACGGCCCAGACCACGCCACGCCGGTCGGTGCCACGCCGCTGATGCTGGCTGCACAGGCCGGCCATGCCGCGCTGGTGGCGGCGCTGCTGGCCAAGGGCGCCGACCCGGCGCGGCGCGACGAGTTCGGCCACACCGCCTGGGACCACGCGGTGGGCCGGGCCATGCAGGAAGCCGCCTTTGCGCACAGCGGGCTGCCGGCCGTGTTTGCGCAGCTGGCGCCGCCCGCGCTGGACGTGCAGACCGACGGCCGGCTGGTGCGCCTGGAACGCCACCAGGGCGAGTACTGGCTGCTGACGCTGATGCTGGCGGGGCTGAAGACGCAGTGGTCGCAAGGCGTCACCCGCCGGCTGGAGCCCTACAAGTACCCGGCCGGCTTCTTCGCCGACCAGTTGCACGACGTGCTGCAGCAGTTGCCGCCCTGGTTGTGGGCCGAGAAGCGCAACAAGCGCAGCTACGTCAACCAGGTGCTGGCCCGCGCCGAGGTGCATGCCAGCTACCAGCCGGCGCGCCGGCTGTGGGTGCGCACGCGCAACGGGCATTACCTTCCCAACCCGCAGATGCAGCTGCGCGTGGGTGACGGCTGGCAGCCGGTGGTCGAGCTGCTGGCGCTCGACTGGGTGGACCGGGGCTGCGGCAGCGACACCGACTACCGGCCCAGGCCGCTGGCGACAGTCGCTGTCGCGCGTGAGGCTGCGGCGCGCGGCGGCGTGGCCGATGCCGATGCCGATGCCGGTGCCGATGCCGATGCCGACGCAGGCCCGGATGCCCAGTCGGCGTGATGGTCGGCGCGGCCTGCCAGGGCGGTCAGCGCGCTGGCCTGCCTGCCGATCCGGGTTAGCCTCGCCCCCATGAAAGTTGCCAGCATTCTCGACCGGGTCGCCGGTCTCGGCTCTATCCTCCTAATTGACCGTCGCAGCGGCTTCTGAGCGGCTGAACCGCAACTGAACCGCAACTGAACCGGGCCGCTGCCGAATCCGAACACTGGCCTGCAAGCCTTTGCTGCCCTACGAAGGCCAGCCATAGGGCGGGGAAACAGCGTTTGAATTCCGTGTTCTCCGCTGGCCCGCGCCCGCAACCACCGTCACCCGCGTTCGGGCTTGCCCTCACTCCCGCGCCACCACGGTGTCGTACAGCCCGTAGTGCGTCAGCCCCGGGTGGCTCTCGATGCCCGTGTACCGCAGTGATGCATCCTCGTAGCGCCGAAACGCGAACACGGCCTGGTTCATCTGCTCGGTGTTGAACACCTTGAGCTGCACCAGCAAGTGGAAGTCCTTCACCGTCAGGCCGGTAACGGCCAGGAACAGGTCCGGCTC
>JBBRVT010000122.1:0-10530 GCA_038246615.1 Burkholderiales bacterium | reverse complement strand
GTGGGCAGGTGCACCGGGCCGGCCACCAGGGTCACGGCGGCGCCGGCCTCCTGCGCGGCGCGGGCGATGGCAAACCCCATCTTGCCGGAGCTGAGGTTGGTGATGCCGCGCACCGGGTCGATGGCCTCGAAGGTGGGGCCGGCGGTGACCAGCACCCGCCGGCCGGCCAGCAGCTTGGGCTGGAAGAAGGCGACCAGGTCGTCGCACAGCTCGGCGGCTTCGAGCATGCGGCCGTCGCCGGTCTCGCCGCAGGCCTGGCTGCCGCTGCCCGGGCCCAGCAGCGTGGCGCCGTCGGCCACCACCTGGGCGCAGTTGCGGCGGGTGGCGGGGTGGTCCCACATCTCGCGGTTCATCGCCGGGGCCAGCAGCAGCGGGCAGCTGGCGACGGGCCGCGCCAGGCACAGCAGGGCCAGCAGGTCGTTCGCGCGGCCCTGCACCAGCTGGGCGATGAAGTCGGCCGACGCCGGCGCCACCAGGATGGCGTCGGCCTCGCGGCTCAGGTTGATGTGCGCCATGTTGTTGGGCTCGCGCGGGTCCCACTGGCTCAGCACCACCGGTTGACCGGACAGCGCCTGCATCGTCACCGGGGTGATGAACTGGCAGGCAGCTTCGGTCATCACCACCTGCACGCTGGCACCGGCCTGCGTCAGCGCACGCACCAGCTCGGCGCTCTTGTAGCAGGCGATGCCGCCGGACAGGCCGAGCACGATGTGGCGGCCGCCCAGCGGCAGCAGGGCATGGGGGACAGGGATCGACATGGCGGGCAATGTAGCGGTTGTACAGGGCCTCGGGCGTTCAGGCGCATGAGGAAACGCCGGGCCGATCCCAGGTTTCCTCATCGCCCTCGGGGGGCTGACGCGAAGCGGCAGGTCTGGGGTCGCTCTCAGGCGCCGTGGCACTTCTTGAACTTCTTGCCGCTGCCGCAGTGGCAGGGGTCGTTGCGGCCGGGCGTGGGCCCGACCCGGCGGGTCTCGGGCTTGGGCGCATGGTCCAGCCAGTGCAGGCGCAAGTCCTGCACCGCAAAACAGGCCTCGTCGATCAGCTGGTCGCGCTCCAGCGTCTCGCCGGGGTAGTGCGTGGCCATGTGCTCGGCCAGGTCGGCCTGCGGCAGCATCAGCGCCACCATCCGGCCCATGCAGTCGTCGTACCAGCGGCCGTCGTCGGTCTCGATGTCGGGCTCGGGCCAGTCGTCGGCAAAGGCCTCGGTGGCGTCGATGAAGCCCTCGGCCCACAGCGCGCCGGTCAGCAGCAGGTCGGGCGCCTCCTCGGCCGTCATGTGGCCGGCGGCCACCATCTCGGCGCGGGCGGCGTCGTCGTACTGGATCATCAGCGGCGCCAGGCGCACCGCCTCGGTATCGTCGAGCATCGACTCCACATCCAGCTGGCTGGCGATGACGTTCCAGCGGGCGATCAGCGGCGCCATGGCCTGCTGCACCGCGTCGGGGTCGGCGAAGGCGCGGTCGAAGGCATCGCCGAACAATGCCGGCAGCCATTCGCTGGGCGCGATGATGCGCCGGCTGGCCAACAGCGCGGTGAGATAGCCGTCCACCCATTCCAGCGACACATCCGCGCCGAAATTGGCCAGCCGATCACACAGCTGCTCCAGCGCGGCGATGTCGGCTTCGCCGCTGTTGCGGGCGACCCGGCTCATGCAAGCGCTCCCGGCGCCGCGTCCCGGCGCGGCGGGTCGGGGTGCAGCCGCGCCATCGACAGCACGTCGACAAAGCGCCCGTCACGCAGCGCGTGGCCGCAGTGCCGGCCTTCCTGCACGAAGCCGTGGCGCTGATAGAGCCGGATGGCATGTGCGTTGTCGACGAACACCGTCAGCTCGATGCGCAGCACCTGGCCCCAGCGGTCGGCCCACTCGCACAGCGCGGCCATCAGCGCATGGCCCACGCCCTGGCGCTGGGCATCCGGATGCACGGCGATGCCCAGGTTCATCGCATGCCGGCGGCGCAGTGCCGCGCCGCAGGGGTGCAGGCCCGCGTTGGCCACCACCTGCGGCTGGCCGCGGGCGTCGGGCAGTTCGGCCACCAGCATCAGGTCGGGCTTGCCCAGGGCCAGGGTGTCGGTCAGCCGCGCCAGCCACAAGGCCTCGCTGGTGTACGGCACCTGCAAGGTGCCGTACACAACCTCGGGGTGGCCCAGGATGCGGGCGAATGCGGCGGCGTCACCGACCACGGCGCGGCGGATGTGAACCAGGCGTTGCGCCATCGGCAGACTCGGAGAACGCAGGGACAGACAATGTAGCCGTTGATCACCTGCCCGGACCCAAGCCCATGACCTCCAAGAAGTTCGATCTGGTGCGCCAGCTTGAAAGCAAGCTCCATAACCAGCGCAAGGCTGCGGGCGTGCCCGGCCGGTTTGCGCAAGATGCCGCCCTGCCCGACCGCAAGACCCAGCGCAAGCTGGACTCCGCCGCCGGCCTGGTGCCGTTTGCCTGCAAGCTGCCGGCGCCGTTGGCCGAGCAGTTGCGTGCGCGTGCTGCCAGCCATGCCGGTGGCATCAACGGCCTGGTGGCCGAGTTGCTGCAGCGCGGCCTGGCCTGACGACCAGCGGCCTCGTCAGGCCCGCTCGCCCACCCAGCCCGCCACGCCAGCCAGGGCCTTGGCCAGGCCCGACGGGTCGGTGCCGCCGGCCATGGCCAGGTCGGGCTTGCCACCGCCCTTGCCGCCCACCTGCTGGGCGACGAAGTTCACCAGCTCGCCAGCCTTGACGCGGCCGGTGGGGTTGGCCAGCACATCGGCGGTGACACCGGCAGCCAGCTGCACCTTGCCGCCATCGACCACCGCCAGCACGATGGCGGCGGTCTTGAGCTTGTCCTTGAGCTTGTCCAGTGTGTCGCGCAGGGTCTTGGCGTCAGCGCCCTGCAGCACGGCCGCCAGCACCCGAATCTGCAAGCCATCCTTGCCTTTGACATCCACCGCCTGGGCCAGCAGCTCGTCGCCCTGGGCGCTGGCCAGCCTGCCCTTGAGCGCGGCGATCTCCTTCTCGAGCGCGCGCACCTGGTCGAGCACGCCGGCCAGGCGGGCCGGCAGCTCGGCCGGCGTGGCCTTCAGTGCGCCCGAGACCGTGCCCACGGTCGCTTCCAGGCTCTGCAGGTAGGCCAGCGCGTTGTCGCCGGTGACCGCCTCGACGCGGCGGATGCCTGCGGCCACGCCGCTCTCGGCCACGATCTTGAACAGGCCGATGTCGCCGCTGCGCTGCACATGGGTGCCGCCGCACAGCTCCTTGCTGCTGCCGATGCTGAGCACACGCACCGTCTCGCCGTACTTTTCGCCGAACAGCATCGTCGCGCCGCTTTTCTGCGCATCGTCCAGTGCCATCACCTGGGCGCTGGCCGCCGCATTGGCCAGCACCTCGGCGTTGACGATGGCCTCCACCCGGCGGATCTGCCCGTCGGTGACCGGCGCGTTGTGCACGAAGTCGAAGCGGGTGCGCTCGTCCGTGACCAGGCTGCCCTTCTGCGCCACATGGTCGCCGAGCACCTCGCGCAGGGCCTTGTGCATCAGGTGGGTGGCGCTGTGGTTGCGCACGGTGCGGGCGCGCTGTTCGGCGTCGACCCGCGCGGTCAGGCTGTCGCCCACGCGGATCTCTCCTTCCACCACCCGGCCCTGGTGGCCGAACACGTCGGACTGGATCTTGGTGGTGTCGTCCACCAGCACCCGGGCCACGGCGTTGCGCAGCTCGCCGCTGTCGCCCACCTGGCCGCCGCTCTCGGCGTAGAACGGGGTGTTGTCCAGCACGATCACGCAGTCATCACCGGCTTTCACACTGGCCACCGGCGCGCCGTCGATGTAGAGCGCGGTGACCTGGGCAGCGTCGGTCACCAGATCCACGTAGCCGTTGAACTGCGTCGGCACGCCGGTGTAGGCCAGGCCGGCGGCCATCTTGAACTTGGCCGAGGCGCGGGCCTGCTCACGCTGGCGGTTCATCGCCAAGGCGAAGCCGGCGCTGTCCACCGTCACGCCGCGCTCGCGGCAGACGTCGCCCGTCAAATCGACCGGGAAGCCGAAGGTGTCGTGCAGCTTGAAGGCAGTGTCGCCGTCGATCATTTGCGTGCCACCGGCCAAGGCGGCCTCCAGGATCTCCATGCCGTGGTGGATGGTCTGGAAGAAGCGCTCTTCCTCGGCCTTCAGCACCGCAGTGGCGCGCGCCATGTCGCGGCGCAGTTCGGGGTAGGCCTCGCCCATCTCGGCGGCCAGCGGAGCCACCAAGGTGTGGAAGAAGGGTTTGCGTGCGCCCAGCTTGTAGCCGTGGCGGATGGCGCGGCGGGCGATGCGGCGCAGCACATAGCCGCGGCCTTCGTTGCCGGGGATGACGCCGTCGACCACGGTGAACGTACAGGCGCGGATGTGGTCGGCAATCACCTTCAGGCTGGGGCTGTCGGCGTCCACCGCCACCCCGCCGGCGGCCAGTTCGACCGCCGCCTTGGCGGCAGCCAGCAGGTGCTGGAACAGGTCGATCTGGTAGTTGCTGTGCACATGCTGCAGCACCGCCGTCAGGCGCTCCAGGCCCATGCCGGTGTCCACGCTGGGCTTGGGCAGCGGGTGCATGACACCGTCTTCGGTGCGGTTGAACTGCATGAAGACGTTGTTCCAGATCTCGATGTAGCGGTCGCCGTCTTCGGTCGGGCTGCCGGGCGGGCCGCCGGCCACGTCGGGCCCGTGGTCGTAGAAGATCTCGGTGCAGGGGCCGCAGGGCCCCGTGTCGCCCATCATCCAGAAGTTGTCGGACATGTAGCGCCCGCCCTTGTTGTCGCCGATGCGCACGATGCGCTCGGCGGGCACGCCCACCTGCTGGTTCCAGATGGCATAGGCCTCGTCGTCCTCGGCGTAGACGGTGACCCAGAGCTTGTCCTTGGGCAGCTTGAAGTGCTCGGTCAGCAGCTCCCAGGCGAAGTGGATGGCGTCCTGCTTGAAGTAGTCGCCGAAGCTGAAGTTGCCCAGCATCTCGAAGAAGGTGTGGTGCCGCGCGGTGTAGCCCACGTTGTCCAGGTCGTTGTGCTTGCCGCCGGCACGGATGCACTTCTGGCTGGTGGTGGCGCGGCTGTAGGGCCGGCGGTCGAAGCCCAGGAACACATCCTTGAACTGGTTCATCCCGGCGTTGGTGAACAACAGCGTCGGGTCGTCGCCCGGGATCACCGGCGAGCTGGCCACGATGGCGTGGCCCTTGCTGGCGAAGAAGTTCAGGAAGGTGGAACGGATCTCGGCGGCTTTCATGGGCGGCTCTCGGCAAGGCGCTCGGGCGAGCGGTTGGGGTTCAGGTACAGGGGCACACCGACGCGGCGGGCGGCGTCGGCAAGTTGCTTGTCTTTGGTGGCCAGCGGCAGGCGCTGCTGCAGGGCGGTGTCGAGGTAGCAGGCGTCGTAGGCGGTCAGGCCCCAGTCGGCAGCGCGCTGGGTCCAGTGGCGGACCTGGCCGTCCACCGGCACGGTGTGCAGGCCCACCTGGGCCAGCAGCTGCCAGCTGTCATCGAGCGCTTGTGCGCTGATGCGGCCGGCGCGCAGCGCACGCGACAGGATGTTGCCCATCTCCAGATGCCACAGCGCCGGCACCACTGCCTGGGCGGCTGCCAGTGATTGCCACACCGCCACCGAGTAGGCGTCCTGCTCGTCTTCGAAGAAGGCGCCCAGCGCGACCGAGCTGTCCAGCACGAAGCTCAGCGGCCCTGGGCTGCTCACCGCCGTCCCTCATCGCGCAGGGTCTTCCAGTCCAGGCCCAGCCGGCGGCCGACAGCGCCCTGCAGCAAGGCGGCCACCGCGTCGCGCCGGCCGTCGGCCGTGGCGTGGGGTGCCGGCATGGGCACCAGCTTGGCCACCGGCTTGTTGTGGCGGGTGATGATGACCTCCTCGCCACGCTCGGCGCGGGCGATCAGCTCCGACAGATGGGTCTTGGCTTCGAACAGGCCGATGGATTCCACGACTGCCCCCAGAATTGGTTGAATCAACCAGATTCTAGCGGAGCAGGCCGGGCATGCCCCGGTGTCCGGGTTGTCTGTCGTCGATGCGGCAGCCGATCGAATGCGAAATTGTTATCGTGCGCGTTTTGCCCCACAGCCCAGGAGCCTCCCATGGCCAGCCACGCCCCCTACAGCTGGGAAGACCCGCTGAACCTCGACAGCCAACTGACCGACGACGAGCGCGCGGTGCGTGACGCCGCCCATGCCTATTGCCAGGAGCGGCTGGCGCCGCGTGTGCTGGAGGCCTTCCGCCACGAGAGAACCGACCGCGCGATCTTCAACGAGATGGGCGAACTGGGCCTGCTGGGCCCGACCATCCCCACCGAGTACGGCGGCGCCGGCCTCAACTATGTGTGCTACGGCCTGGTGGCGCGCGAGGTCGAGCGGGTCGATTCGGGCTACCGCAGCATGATGAGCGTGCAGTCCAGCCTGGTGATGGTGCCGATCAACGACTTCGGCACCGAGGCGCAGAGGCAGAAGTACCTGCCGAAGCTGGCGCGGGGTGAATGGGTTGGCTGCTTCGGCCTGACCGAGCCCAACCATGGATCGGACCCCGGCAGCATGGTCACCCGCGCCCGGAAGGTGGACGGCGGCTACAGCCTGACCGGCAGCAAGATGTGGATCAGCAACTCGCCGTTTGCCGATGTGTTCATGGTCTGGGCGAAAGACGACGGCGGCCAGATCCGCGGCTTCATCCTGAACAAGGGCGCCAAGGGCTTGAGCGCACCGGCCATCCACAGCAAGGTGGGCCTGCGCGCCAGCATCACCGGCGAGATCGTGATGGACAACGTGTTCTGCCCCGAGGAAGACGCCCTGCCCGAGGTGCGCGGCCTGAAGGGCCCGTTCACCTGCCTGAACAGCGCGCGCTACGGCATTGCCTGGGGCACGATGGGCGCGGCCGAAGACTGCTTCCAGCGTGCACGCCAGTATGTGATGGACCGCCAGCAGTTCGGCCGCCCGCTGGCTGCCAACCAGCTGATCCAGAAGAAGCTGGCCGACATGCAGACCGAGATCGCGCTGGGCCTGCAAGGCGTGCTGCAACTGGGCCGCCTGAAGGACGCCGGCATTGCCAGCGTCGAGGCCACCAGCATCCTCAAGCGCAACAACTGCGGCAAGGCGCTCGACATCGCCCGCATGGCGCGCGACATGCTGGGCGGCAACGGCATCAGCGACGAATACGGCGTGGTGCGCCACATGGTGAACCTGGAGGTGGTCAACACCTACGAGGGCACGCACGACGTGCATGCGCTGATCCTCGGCCGCGCGATCACCGGCATCCCGGCCTTCAGCTGACATGAAACAACCCCCTGACTCGCTGCGCTCGTATCCCCCCGAGGGGGACGTCAGTTCCTTCGGAACGGCCGTGCGGAACTGACATGGCCGGCCTGCAGCTGCTGGCGGGCATCCGCGTCCTCGATCTGTCCCGCGTGCTGGCCGGCCCCTGGTCGGGCCAGATCCTGGCCGACTACGGCGCCGACATCATCAAGGTGGAACGGCCCGGCGGCGGCGACGACACCCGCACCTGGGGCCCGCCGTGGTGGGGCGACCCGGCCGCGCGCATGTCGGCCTACTACCTCAGCGCCAACCGCGGCAAGCGCTCGATCGCCATCGACATCGCCCACGCCGAGGGCGCCGACCTGGTGCGCCAGCTGGCCAAGGATGCCGACGTGGTGCTGGAGAACTACAAGGTCGGCCAGCTCGCCAAGTACGGGCTGGACTTTGACAGCCTGTCGGCATTGAACCCGCGCCTGGTGTACTGCTCGGTCACCGGCTATGGCCAGACCGGGCCGATGGCCCATGCCGCCGGCTACGACTTCGCCATCCAGGCCACCGGCGGGTTGATGAGCGTGACCGGCGAGAAGGAAGGCACGCCAGGCAGCCAGCCGCAGAAGGTGGGCGTGGCGGTGGCCGACCTGTTCACCGGCGTGTATGCCACCACCGCCATCCTGGCCGCGCTGATCGAGCGTGGCCGCACCGGCCGCGGCCGCCACATCGACGCCGCGCTGCTGGACGTGCAGGTGGCCATGCTGGCCAACCAGGCCAGCAACCACCTGGTGGGCGGCATCACGCCGCAGCGCATGGGCAACGCCCACCTCAATGTCGTGCCCTACCAGGTGTTCACCACGCAGGACGGCCACATCGTGCTGGCGGTGGGCAACGACGGCCAGTTCGCCCGCTTCTGCGAACTGAACGGACACCCCGAGGTGGCTGCCGACCCACGCTTTGCCACCAACACCGGCCGCCTGGAACACCGCAGCGTGCTGATACCGCAGCTCGAGGTCTGGATGCTGACCCGCACCACCCAAGGCTGGGTGGACCTGCTGGAGCCGCATGCGGTGCCCTGCGCGCCCATCCTGGCCGTGCCCGACGTGTTCAAGCAGCCGCAGGTGGTGGCGCGCGGCATGCAGACGGGCTTCGACGTGGGCGCCGACCGGCCGATGCCGCAGATTCCCAACCCGATGCTGTTCGACGGCCAGCGCGCCATGGCCGACCAGCCGCCGCCGTCCATCGACCAGCATGGCGACGCGATCCGCGCGGCGCTGGCTGCCGGCACCGGCTGGCCTGGCCGCTGAGCCGCGCACTCTCGCCACACGCCCGCCCACTTCACGCAGCAGGAGCCCGCCATGCCCCGTCCCCAGGCCGTGCCCACGGTGCAGATCGACGATGACCGCGTCATCGTCACCGAATGGCGCTTCGCCCCCGGTGCCGAGACCGGCTGGCACCGCCACGCGCATGATTACGTGGTGGTGCCGATGACCAACGGCGAACTGCTGCTTGAAACGCCCGAGGGCAACCGCACTGCGCCGCTGGTGATGGGCAAGTCCTACAACCGCCAGGTGGGCGTGGAGCACAACGTGGTCAACAACACCGACCACGAGGTGGTGTTCGTCGAGATCGAGATCCGCTGAAGGAGCCGCACCATGGACATGAAGAACTCCCCGCTGGCCACGCTGGCCGACCCCGGCCTGCTGAAGACCGACGCGCTGATCGGCGGCGAATGGGTGGCAGGCAGCACCCGCTTCGACGTGACCGACCCCGCCACCGGCCTGCACCTGGCCAGTGTGGCCAACCTGGGGCCGGTGGACTGCCACAACGCCATCGTGGCGGCCGACAAGGCCTGGGGCCCGTGGCGCAGCAAGACCGCCAAGGAGCGCGGTGCGGTGCTGATGAAGTGGTTCCACCTGATCCACCAGCATGCCGACGACCTGGCCCGCATCATGACGGCCGAGCAGGGCAAGCCCCTGGCCGAGGCGCGGGGCGAGGTGGTCTACGGCGCCAGCTTCATCGAGTGGTTTGCCGAGGAAGCCAAGCGCGTTTATGGCGAGACCATCCCCACCACCGACAACAACAAGCGCTACATCGTCATCAAGCAGCCGATCGGCGTGTGTGCGGCGATCACCCCCTGGAACTTTCCCATCGCGATGATCACCCGCAAGGTGGCGCCGGCGCTGGCCGCCGGCTGCAGTGTGGTGATCAAGCCGGCCGAGGCCACGCCGCTGTCGGCCCTGGCGGTGGCCGAACTGGCCCAGCGAGCCGGCATGCCTGCGGGCGTGCTGAACGTCATCACCGCCGACGCCGAGCAGAGCATCGCCATCGGCCAGGTGCTGTGCAGCAGCGACGTGGTCCGGCACCTGTCCTTCACCGGATCGACCGAGGTGGGCCGCATCCTGGCACGCCAGTGCGCCCCCACGGTCAAGAAGATCAGCCTGGAACTCGGAGGCAACGCGCCCTTCATCGTGTTCGACGACGCCGACCTGGAGTCGGCCGTGGAAGGCGCGATGGTCAGCAAGTACCGCAATGCCGGCCAGACCTGCGTCTGCGCCAACCGCTTCTATGTGCAGGCCGGCGTGTACGACGCCTTCGTCGACAAGTTGGCGGCCAAGAGCCGCAGCATCAAGGTGGGCAACGGCTTCGAGGCCGGCGTGCACCAGGGCCCGATGATCGACGATCAGGCCGTCGCCAAGGTGGAGAGCCATGTGGCCGACGCCCTGGCCAAAGGCGCGCGCCTGGTCGCCGGCGGCAGCCGTGTGGCCGGCATGGGTGAGCGCTTCTACACCCCCACGGTGCTGGCCGACGTGACCGGCGACATGCTGTGCGCCAGGGAAGAGACCTTCGGCCCGGTGGCGCCGGTGTTCCGCTTCGAGACCGAGGCCGAGGCCATCGCCCTGGCCAACGACACCGAGTTCGGCCTGGCCAGCTACTTCTACAGCCGCGACATCGGCAGGGTGTTCCGCGTCGGCGAGGCGCTGGAGTACGGCATGGTGGGCATCAACACCGGCCTGATCAGCGCCGCCGAGGTGCCCTTCGGCGGCGTCAAGCAGAGCGGCCTGGGCCGCGAAGGCGCGCACCAGGGCATGGACGACTATGTCGAGATCAAGTACCTCTGCCTGGGCGACATCCTGAAGTAGCCGGCGGCTGCCGCCGGCAGCTCAGAGCCTGAGAGTTTTTCGGGCGTGCCCGAGCAGCGCGTCAAAGGGCACCCGATCTAGGCGCAAAGCGCAGCCATAGCCCGGGCTATGGCGAGCATTTGCAACGACGAGCGGGGGCACTTTGGCGTGATGAGCGGGC
>JBBRVT010000121.1:0-10545 GCA_038246615.1 Burkholderiales bacterium | reverse complement strand
TCGATGCGCAGCTTGTCGTTGCCGGCCAGCTTCACGTTCTTGTTCTTCTGCACCAGCGCGATGATCTTCATGGGGTCGATCGGCGGGTTGGGCCGGAAGGTGATGTTCATCAGCTTGGGGTTGGCGTCGATCTTGGCCACGCCGTAGGGCTTGGCCAGCACCCGCAGGCGGTGGGTGTCGAACAGCGTCTGGCCCTGCGCCGGCAGCTTGCCGAAGCGGTCGGTCATCTCTTCGAGCAGGATGTCCAGCGTCTCGGGCTTGTCGGCGGTGGCCAGGCGCTTGTAGAGGTTCAGACGCACCTGCACATCACCGCAGTAGGCGTCGGGCAGCAGGGCAGGGGCGTGCAGGTTGATCTCGGTGCTGCCGCCGAAGATGCCGGTGGGGCTGAGCAGGTCGGGCTCCTGGCCCATCTTCAACGCCCGCACGGCTTCAGCCAGCATGTCGTTGTAGAGCTGGAAGCCGACCTCCAGCATGTTGCCGCTCTGGTTCTCGCCCAGCACCTCGCCGGCGCCGCGAATCTCCAGGTCGTGCATCGCCAGGTAGAAGCCCGAACCCAGCTCTTCCATGCTCTGGATCGCGTCCAGCCGCTGCTGGGCCTGCTTGGTCAGCGTCTCGGTGTCGGGCACCAGCAGGTAGGCATAGGCCTGGTGGTGGCTGCGGCCGACGCGCCCGCGCAGCTGGTGCAGCTGCGCCAGGCCGAACTTGTCAGCCCGGCTGATGACGATGGTGTTGGCACTCGGCACGTCGATGCCGGTCTCGATGATGGTGGAACACAGCAGCAGGTTGTGGCGCTGGGCGATGAAGTCGCGCATCACGCCTTCCAGCGCGCGCTCGGGCATCTGGCCGTGGGCCACCGCGATGCGGGCCTCGGGCACCAGCTCGGCCAGCCGGGTGCGCCGCGCCTCGATGGTGGCCACGTCGTTGTGCAGGAAGTAGACCTGGCCGCCGCGTTTCAGCTCACGCAGCACCGCCTCGCGGATCACGCTGTTGCCCTCGCTGCGCACCAAGGTCTTGATCGCCAGGCGCCGCTGCGGCGCGGTGGCGATCACGCTCAGGTCGCGCAGGCCTTCGAGCGCCATGCCCAGGGTGCGGGGGATGGGCGTTGCCGTCAGCGTCAGCACGTCGACCTCGGCGCGCATGGCCTTGATCGCCTCCTTGTGGCGCACGCCGAAGCGGTGTTCCTCGTCGATCACCAGCAGGCCCAGCCGTTTGTACTTCACGTCGGGGCTGAGCAGCTTGTGCGTGCCCACCACGATGTCGACCGTGCCGGCTTCCAGCCCGTCCAGCGCCAGCTTCACCTCCTTGGGCGAGCGAAAGCGCGACATCTCGGCAATGCGCACCGGCCAGCGGCCGAAGCGGTCGACCAGGGTCTGGTAGTGCTGCTCTGCCAGCAGCGTGGTGGGCGCCAGGATGGCCACCTGCTTGCCGCCGATCACCGCGATGAAGGCGGCGCGCAGCGCCACCTCGGTCTTGCCGAAGCCGACGTCGCCGCACACCAGGCGGTCCATCGGCTGGGGGCTGACCATGTCCTGGATCACCGCATGGATGGCGGCCCGCTGGTCGGGTGTTTCCTCGAAGCCGAAGCTGCTGGCGAACGCTTCGTAGTCATGCGCGCTGTAGCGGTGGGCATGGCCTTCGCGCGCGGCCCGGCGGGCGTACAGGTTCAGCAACTCGGCGGCGGCGTCGCGTACCTGCTCGGCGGCCTTGCGTTTGGCCTTGTCCCACTGGCCGCTTCCCAGCCTGTGCAGTGGCGCTTCTTCGGCGCTGACGCCGGTGTAGCGGCTGATCAATTGCAGCTGGGACACCGGCACGTACAGCGTGGCCTTGTCGGCGTAGGTGAGGTGCAGGAATTCACTTGCCCCCCCGTCTGACCCATTCGCGATGTCGATGTTGATCAGCCCCACGTAGCGGCCGATGCCGTGGCTGGCATGCACCACCGGGTCGCCGGGCTTCAGTTCCGACAGGTCCTTGATCAGCGCGTCGACGCTGCTCACCTGCTCCTGCTTGCGGCGGCGGCGGCCCTGCGGCGCGCTGGCGAACAGCTCGGTCTCGGTGATGAACTGGATCGACAGCGGCGGCGCCGCGTCGGGTTCGGACCAGTGGAAGCCCGCAGCCAGCGGGGCGGCGGTGATGCAGAATTTCTCGGCGCTGGCTTCGAACTCGGCCAGCGTGGCCACGCTGGGCGGGCTGATCTGGTGGTCGCGCAGCAGCTCCAGCAGGCTCTCGCGCCGGCCGTCGCTCTCGGCCACGATCAGCACCCGCGCGGGCGTGCTGTCCAGGTGGCGGTTGAAGGCGGCCAGCGGCTCGGTGGCGTTGCGGTCGGCGGCCACGTCGGGCAGCGGGCGGGCCCAGTCCGTCGGTTCATGGCCGCGCAGCGCCAGCACCGCATGCTGGTTGGCATTGCCGAAGAACTCGTCGCTGCGCTGGAAGATCTCTTCGGGCGCCAGCACCTGCCGGTCGGGGTCGGCGGCGATGAAGCGGTGGCGGTCTTTGGTGTCGGCCCAGAAGCGGTCGAGCGCCGCATCCACCTCGCCGTGCAGCACGAGCTGCGCGGGTTCGCCAAGGTAGCTGAAGATCGTGCCCGTCTGCTCGAAGAACAGCGGCAGGTAGTACTCGATGCCGGCGGTGGCGATGCCCTGCGCGATGTCCTTGTAGATGCGGCTCTTGGTCGGGTCGCCGTCCAGCTTTTCGCGCCAGCGCTGGCGGAAGGTGCTGCGCGCCGCCTCGTCCATCGGAAACTCGCGCCCCGGCAGCAACCGCACCTCGGGCACCGGGTACAGGCTGCGCTGGGAATCCGGGTCGAAGGTGCGGATCGAATCCACCTCGTTATCGAACAGGTCGACCCGGTAGGGCACCAGGCTGCCCATCGGAAACAGGTCGATCAGCCCGCCGCGCACCGCGTATTCACCCGGCGACACCACCTGACTGACATGGTTGTAGCCCGCCAGCGTCAGCTGGGCCTTCAGAGCCGCTTCGTCCAGCTTGGTCTTCTGCTTGAAGCGGAAGGTGGTGCCCGCCAGAAAGCTGGGCGGTGCCAGCCGGGTCAGCGCTGTGGTGGCGGGTAGCAGCACCACGTCCACATCGCCGGTGTGGATGCGCCACAGCGTGGCCAGGCGCTCGCTGATCAGGTCCTGGTGCGGGCTGAAGCTGTCGTAGGGCAGGGTCTCCCAGTCGGGGAACAGTGCCACCCGCAGGCCGGGGGCGAAGAAGGGCAGTTCGTCGGCCAGGCGCTGGGCATCGGCCGGCTCGGCGGTGACGATGGCCAGCAGGCGTTTCTCTGCTGCCCGCGCCTGGCCCAACCGCGCCAGCAGCAGCGCATCGCCCGATCCGGTGGGGCGGGGCAGGGTGTAGCGCTTTCCAGCGGCGATGGTGGGCAGTTGCATGGTGGCCTGGGGCAGCGGAAAACGGCAACATGCCCCGGAGCATGTGCGCGGGGGCGTGACAGACCTGAATTCTAGAATCCTGGTGATGACAGACGATTCCACGGGGCCAAGCCCCCGCTGCTACGCCCTGGTGCCCTGTGCCGGCAATGGCAGCCGCGCCGGCATGCTGCAGCCCAAGCAGTACGCCGCCATCGCCGGCCAGGCCGTGGTGGCGCACACCCTGGCCGCGCTGGCCCAGGTGCAGCGCCTGGCTGCGACGCTGGTGGTGCTGGCGCCGGACGACGCACAGTTCGAGCGGTCAGCGCCCGGCTTCACCGGCGTGCGTGCCTGGGTGGTGCGCTGCGGCGGTGCCAGCCGCGCGCAGACGGTGGCCAACGGCCTGGCCGAGCTGCAGGCCCGCGGCGCCCGGCCCGACGACTGGGTGCTGGTGCATGACGCCGCCCGCTGCCTGCTGCGCCCGGCCTGGGTCGACCGGCTGATCGACGCCTGCCTGCCAGACGCCGTGGGCGGCCTGTTGGCGCTGCCGCTGGCCGACACGCTGAAGCAGGCGGACGGGCGGGCAGACGGTGACCGGGTGGCCGCCACCGTCGACCGCAGCGGCAAGTGGGCCGCGCAGACGCCGCAGATGTTCCGCCTGGGCCTGCTGGCGCTGGCCTTGCGCGATGCCGGCGCGGCCGTCACCGACGAGGCCAGCGCGGTGGAAGCCCTGGGCCATGCGCCCCGGCTGGTGCGCGGCGAGTGGGAAAACCTGAAACTCACCTTCCCCGCCGACTTCGCATTGGCCGAGCGGCTGCTGGCCAGCGCTGGCGACGACACCACCGGCACCGCCACCGCCAAGACCACCACCATCCAGCCAGACAACCCGCGATGACCACACCCACCATCCGCATCGGCGAAGGCTGGGACGTGCACCAGCTGGTCACCGGCCGGCCGCTCATCCTGGGCGGCATCCCCATCCCGCACAGCCACGGCCTGCTGGGCCATTCGGACGCCGATGCCCTGCTGCACGCGATCACCGACGCGCTGCTGGGTGCCGCCGCACTGGGTGACATCGGCCGCCACTTCCCCGACACCGACCCGCAATTCATGGGCGCCGACTCCGGCGTGCTGCTGGCCGAGGCGGCGCGCCGGGTGCGCGCCGCCGGCTGGGTGATCGGCAACATCGACAGCACCATCGTGGCCCAGGCGCCGAAGCTGGCGCCGCACATCCCGGCGATGGTCGCGCGCATCGCCACCTTGCTGGGGCTGGCACCCGGCCAGGTCAACGTGAAGGCCAAGACAGCCGAGAAGCTGGGCCCGGTGGGTGAGGGCCGTGCCATCGAGGCGCGCGCCGTGTGCCTGCTGCAGCAGGCCTGATCGACCGCCAGCCTGGGAAATCGCCAGTCTGGGAACCCGCCCGCCGACCCGCCCGCCTACCCTTCAGAGCGCGTTGTGGTGATCGCCCGCTTCGGCCGCGCATGGCGCAGGCGCAGGTGCACCACCAGGCCGCCCTCGGGTGCATTCGCCACCTCCACCTGGCCGCCCAGGCGCTGCATCGCCTTGTCGACGATGGCCAGGCCCAGCCCGGCGCCGGTGGCGGCGGTGCGGGCGGCGTCGCCGCGGAAGAACGGCGTGGTCAGCTGGCCCAGCTTCTCCGGCGCCACGCCGGGGCCGTGGTCGCGCACGGTGCAGATCACCCAGCCGCCGGTGCGGGTGTTGCTGACCGTCACCATCGCGATGCCGGTGTCGGTGGTGCGGCCGTAGCGGCGCGCGTTCTCGAACAGGTTGCTGAACACCCGGCCCAGTTCCACCTCGTCGGCCAGCACCTCCAGGTCGAGCGCCACCCGCGAGGTGATGCGGATCTCCGACGGGTCGCGGAACGACGCCGACTCCTTGTCGATCAGCTTGGACAGCAGCACCGGGCGCACATGCGTCTCGCCCGGGCGGGCGTAGTCCATGAACTTGTCGATGATGGCGTCGAGCTGGTCGATGTCGCTGGCCATGTTGCTGCGCGCCTCGTCGTCGATGACGCTCATCTCGGCTTCCAGGCGCAGCCGGGCCAGCGGCGTGCGCAGGTCGTGGCTGATGCCGGCCAGCATCACCGCGCGGTCTTCTTCCACCTTGGCCAGCTCGCGGGCCATGCGGTTGAAGCCCATGTTCACCTCGCGGATCTCGCTGGTGATGGTGGTCTCGTCCAGCCGCGAATCCAGGTCGCCGCCGCGGATCTTGCTGGCCGCAAACGACAGCTGGCGCAGCGGCCGGTTGATCAGCTGGGCGATCAGCACCGCGCCGGCCAGCGTGGCGAGCACCCCGCCCAGCAGCCACAGCAGATCGTGCCGGCCGGGCGCTGCCGGCACCAGGGCGGCGGGCGGGCGCAGCCACCAGGCCTCGCGGTCGACCACGAAGCCGAACCACAGCCCCGGCACGCCGTTCAGGCTGCTGGCCACCACCAGTTCAGGCCCCAGGCGGCGGCGCAGTTCAGCCGCCAGCCGGGCCAGGTGGTCGCCCTCGGTGGGCACGGTCCACACGTCAGTCACTGCACGCGCCTGCAGCAGCAGGCCTTCACGCGCGGCCAGGTTCTTCAGCAGCATGGCGCGGTTGCCGCGGTCGCTTGCCCGCAAGGCCTCGGCGCCGATGCGCAACATGCTGGTGAGCTGGGGCACATTGCGCGGGCCCAGCCAGGCGCCGGCGTCAATCGCGCGCAAGGTGAAGGTCCACGCCGCCACAGTGGCGGCCATGAGCAGCAGCAACAGGAAGAACGTGCGCCAGAACAGGCTGAGCGCCACCTTCTGCTGGGTCAAGGGATTGCCTGGAATCTAGTCAGAGGGAAACACAGGGTACACCGTGCCACCCGGGCGCCGACAGACACGACCCATCTCTTCACAAGCGGTCAGCCCGCACCATCGGGCACGAAGACATAGCCCACGCCCCAGACGGTCTGGATGTAGCGCGGCTGCGACGGGTCGGGCTCGATCAGCTTGCGCAGCCGGGAGACCTGCACGTCCAGGCTGCGGTCGAAGGGCTCGAAATCGCGGCCGCGCGCCAACTGCGCCAGCTTGTCGCGCGACAGCGGCTGGCGCGGGTGGCGCACCAGGGCCTTGAGCATCGAGAACTCGCCGGTGGTCAGCGCGATCTGCTCGCCGTCCTTGGTCAGGCGGCGCAATGACAGGTCGAAGTCGAACGGCCCGAAGTGCACCGCCTGGGCCTCCTTGCTGGGCGCACCGGGCGCCTCCTGCGCCGGGCGGCGCCGCAGCACCGCATGGATGCGGGCCAGCAGTTCACGCGGGTTGAAGGGCTTGGGCAGGTAGTCGTCGGCGCCCACCTCCAGGCCGACGATGCGGTCGACATCCTCCACCTTGGCAGTGAGCATGATGATCGGCGTGGTGTCGTTGGCCGCGCGCAGCCGGCGGCAGATCGACAGACCGTCTTCGCCGGGCAGCATCAGGTCGAGCACGATCATGTCGATGTTCTCGCGCGTCAGCAGCCGGTTCAGCGCCTTGCCGTCCTCGGCCAGCAACACGTCGAAGCCTTCCTGGGTGAGATAGCGGCGCAGCAGGTCGCGGATGCGGGCGTCGTCATCGACGACGGCGATGCGGTCAGGGCGGGTGGTGGCAGGCGCGGTCATGCGGGGCTCCCATTTGTAACAACGGCATTGTGCAGGTCGCGTTCCGGCGTGCAGGGCTGGTTCTGACCGTCTGTTACAACTGGGCCGGCCTGGACACCCTTGGGCGTGAAGTCAACCACGGCAGCCCCTGCTGCGCTGTGGATGCTGGCAGCGCAATCCTGCGCCGTCGGTGCGTTGCCGCTTCCTCTCCCGTCCACTGTGAGCACACCATGACCCTCTCTCTGACTGCAACCCTGTTCATGCGCCGCACGCTGCTGCCGCTGGCCGCCGCCGCGCTGGTGCCGGCTGCGGCCCTGTGGGCTGGCGCCGCCCGGGCCCAGGCCAACCCGGTGACGGTGTGGCAGGCCGCGCCGCAGAACGTCGTCAACCTCAGCGCCGAGGCCAGCCGCGAGGTGGCGCAGGACCTGATCGCCATCACCCTGACAGCCACCCGCGAGGGTGCCGACGCCGCCACGGTGCAGGGCCAGTTGCGCCAAGTGCTGGACGCCGCACTGGCCGAGGCGCGCAAGGCCGCCCGGCCGGGCGCGGTGGAGGCCCGCACCGGCAGCTTCAACCTGTCGCCGCGCTATGCCGGCAAGCCCGGTACGGCGCCGGTCATCAGCGGCTGGCAGGGCCGGGCCGAACTGGTGATCGAAGGCAGCGACATCGCCGCCATCAGCCAGCTGGCCGGCCGGCTGGTCGGCCTGACGGTGGCGCGCGTGGGCTGGGGCCTGTCGCGCGAGGCGCGTGACAAGGTCGAGTCCGAAGTGGCGGCCCAGGCCATCGGCCGATTCAAGGACCGCGCCGAGGCGCATGCGCGCCAGTTCGGCTTTGCCAGCTACAGCCTGCGCGAGGTGTCGGTCAACGGTGGTGAATCGGGCCGGCCGGTGGCCGAAACGATGTTCCGCGCAGCCGCCGCGCCGATGGCGGCGATGGCCGACCAGGCCCAGCCGGTCGAGCCGGGCAAGACCACCGTCAGCGTGACGGTGAACGGCAGCATCCAGCTGTCGCCGCGGTAGCCCCCCCGAGAACCCCCCGGAAGGGCCTGCTGCGCGCCTGCTGCGCCTGCTGCGCCTGCTGCGCCTGCTACGCCTATTGCGCGGTCCAGCCGCCGTCCACCGCCCAGGCCACGCCGCGCACGTTGTCGGCCGCCGGCGAGCAGAGGAACACCGCCAGATCGCCCAGCTGCTCGGGCGTGGTGAACTGCAGCGAGGGTTGCTTCTCGGCCAGCAACTGGCGCTTGGCCTCGTCGTCGGAGATGCCCTGCGCGGCGGCGCGGGCGTCCACCTGCTTCTGCACCAGCGGGGTCAGCACCCAGCCCGGGCAGATGGCGTTGTGGGTGATGCCGGTGGTGGCGCATTCCAGCGCCGCGCTCTTGGTGAAGCCCACCAGGCCGTGCTTGGCGGCCACGTAGGCCGACTTCTGCGCCGACGCCACCAGGCCGTGCGCCGAGGCCACGTTGATCACCCGGCCCCAGTTGCGCGCCCGCATGCCGGGCAGGGCGTGGCGGGTGGTGTGGAAGGCACTGCTCAGGTTGATGGCGATGATCGCGTCCCAGCGGTCGGTGGAGAAGTCTTCCACGTTGGCCACATGCTGGATGCCGGCGTTGTTGACCAGGATGTCCACGGCGCCGAACTCGGCCGTGCAGGCCCGCACCATGGCCTCGATCTCGGCCGGCTTGCCCATGTCGGCACCGTGGTAGGACACCCGGGCGCCCGCTGCGCCCGCCACCTCGGCCACTGCAGCCCTGGCGCCGTCCACGTCGCCGAAGCCGTTGAGCAGGATGTGGGCGCCCTGGCGCGCCAGCTGCAGGGCGATGCCCAGCCCGATGCCGCTGGTGGAGCCGGTGACGACGGCGGTCTTGCCTTTGAGCATGTGCTTCTCCGAAGGTGTTCGTTGGATGGGGGCGGCCTGAACCGGCCTTGCTGCGATGATTATGGGCAAGGAGACCTGCAACATGGCTGACACCGCGCAACCCACACCCCGCCTGCGACACGTGCAATGCCTGGGCGCCCAGGGCCTGCACCGCATGGCCTACTGGGAGTGGGGTGACGCCACCAACCCGCACGTGCTGGTGTGCGCGCACGGCCTGTCGCGCCAGGGGCGCGACTTCGACACCCTGGCGGCGGCGCTGTGCGGCGCGTACCGCGTGGTCTGCCCCGACGTGGTGGGCCGCGGCCAGAGCGACTGGCTGGCCGACCCGATGGGCTACGCCATCCCGGCCTACGTGGCCGACATGGTCACGCTGCTGGCGCGGCTGGACGCCGAGGTGGTGCACTGGGTCGGCACATCCATGGGCGGGCTGATCGGCCTGGCGCTGGCGTCGCTGCCCGCCAGCCCGGTGCAGCGCCTGGTGCTCAACGACGTGGGCCCGGTGATCGAATGGGCCTCGCTGCAGCGCATCGGCAGCTATCTGGGGCTGCCGGCGCACTGGCCCAGCCTGGAGGCGGCGGCCGACGCCTTGTGGGCCATCAGCCAGGGCTTCGGCCCGCACACCCGGGCGCAGTGGCTGGCGCTGACGCAGCCGCAGCTCAAGCCCGACCCGGCGCAGGGATCGGGCTTCAAGCCCCACTACGACCCGGCGATTGCGCTGCCCTTCCGGCTGGTCACGCCCGAACTGGCGCAGGCCGGCCAGGCCGCGCTGTGGGCCAGCTACGACCGGGTGCGCTGCCCTACGCTGCTGATCCGCGGCGAACAATCCGACCTGCTGTCGGCGGCCACCGCCCAGGCCATGACCGAGCGCGGCCCGCGCGCCCGGCTGGCGGTGCTGCCCGGCGTGGGCCATGCGCCCACCCTGGTGCAGCCCGGGCAGGTGGCGCTGGTGCAGGGGTTTCTGCGCGCGCCATGAAGACCGAGGCGCAGGCGCCCCTGGCGGCCGTGCCGCTGGCGTCGCCGATCGTGGCGCTGGCCGATGCCGGCGCCGGCAGTGCCGAGGCCGAGCACAGCGCACTGCAGCGCGCGCGCGTCTTCGCCGAGCCGCTGCTGGCCGGCCGCGCGCTCGACACCGGCGAAGACGCGCTGGCCCATGCCGACGGTGTGGCCGAGGTCCTGCAATCCGTCGGCGCGGGGCCCGGCATGCGCGCCGCTGCCTATCTGGTCTATGCCGGAGACTTCCTGCAGAAGCCCGAGGAAGTGGTGGCCAAGGCCTTCGGCGACAGCTATGCCGGCCTGGTGGCGCACACCCGCAAGCTGGTGCAGATCCAGCGTGCCGCGCGTGAGGCGCAGGTCGGTGCCGAGCAACGCGCCCAGCAGACCGAGCGGGTGCGCAAGATGCTGCTGGCCTTCTCGCGCGACCTGCGGGTGGTGCTGCTGCGCCTGGCCTCGCGGCTGCAGACGCTGCGCTGGTATGCCGCCAGCAAGACTTCGTGCCCCGCGCTGCTGGCGCAGGAGAGCCAGCAGGTGTTTGCGCCGCTGGCCAACCGCCTGGGCATCTGGCAGATCAAATGGGAGATGGAAGACCTGGCCTTCCGCTTCCTGCAGCCGGCCGACTACAAGCGCCTGGCCCAGGCCCTGGCCGAGAAGCGGGTGCAACGCGAGACCGGCATCGAGGCCGCGCGCTACCAGCTGCAGGCCGAACTG
>JBBRVT010000120.1:0-10644 GCA_038246615.1 Burkholderiales bacterium | reverse complement strand
GGCACCAGCACCACGCCACCGGCCAGCAGCGCGGCCACTGCGGCATAGGCCGCCAGCGGCAGGCCGAACACCGGCGGCAGCAGCGCCAGCACGCCGCCGGCGGCCAGCAGCGCCAGGCCGGGCCAGACGGGCGCCGCACCCCCGGCCTGCCCCCCCCGGCCCGTGATCGCCAGCGCCGGCGGCCACGCCACGGCCTGCCCCCCCCGCAACCACGCCCCCGCCACCGCCCCCCCCGTGCCGAGCCCGAAGCAGGCCGACAGCGCCACCAGCGGCCAGGCCAGCGCCGGTGCGCCGCCGCCGAAGTAGCCACCACCCAGGTCACCGCCCAGCAGGCGCAGCGCCAGTGCGGCCAGGCCCGCGCCGGCGGCCAGGCCCAGCGCACTGCCGGCCAGGCCGACCACCGCGCTTTCGGCCATCACCAGCGCGCGCCGGTCGCGGGCGGCCAGGCCCAGCACGCCCAGCAGGGCCAGCGCCGGCGTGCGTTGCGCCACCGACAGCGACACCACCGAATACACCAGGAAGCCGCCCACCAGCAGCGCCACCAGGGCCAGCACGCCCAGGTTCACCCGGTAGGCGCGCGACAGGTTGGACACGCGCTCCACCGCATCGTCGGCGGCGGCCCAGCGCACGCCGCCAGGCAGCGCGGTGGCCGCCTGCCAGGCAGCGATGTCGGTGCCCGGCTGCAGCCGCAGGTCGATGCGCGAGAGCCGGCCGGCGCGGCCGAAGCGGGCCTGGGCGGCGGCGATGTCGACCACCACCAGCGGCCGCCCGGCCGCCGCCACCGTGCCGGTCACGGTGAACAGCTGCTGCCCGGCGTTGGCCGGCAGCACCAGCTTGTCGCCGGTGCGCAGGCCCAGCGCCTTCAGCGCGGCCGGGTTCAGGAAGGCGGCGTCGGGCGCCAGAAAGCCGCTGCGGCCGCCGTCGGCCAGCGTGGCATCGGGCTGCGGCAGCAGGTCGGGCGCCAAGGTGGCGATGCCCAGCGCGTCCACGCCCACCAGGCGCAGCGCCACGCCGGCCTGGCGCAGGCCGGGCTCGGGCGCTGCGGGCGCGGGGCTGTCGCCGGCGCTGCCTTCGCGCCAGCCGCGCACGTCCAGCTCCAGCACCGGGCTGGCCTGGGCCACGGCGGCGTCGATCACCAGGCGGGCGAACAGCGCATCGTCGAAGCCATCGGGCCCGCTGGCGGCCGCGCTGGCATCGGGCTGGCCGTTGACCGAGCGCACCGCCTGCGCAAACTCGGCCAGCGCCGAGGCGTTGATCATCTGCACCGAGCTGGCCAGCGCCACGCCCAGGGCCACGGCCAGCAGCGCCACACCATGCCGCCAGGGGTGGTGGCGCCATTCGGCGACGGAGAGCTTCAGCAGGTGGCGCCACATGCGGCGGATGGTACGGGCCCGCAGGGGGCTGGCTGCGGCGCGGCCCGCTCCGGCTCAATCCCGGGCCAGGGCCTCGCGCACGAAGTCGAGCCGGTCCTGGCCGAAGTACAGCGCGTCGGCGACGAAGCAGGTGGGTGCGCCGAACACGCCGCGCGCCACCGAGGCTTCGGTGTTGGCCACCAGCGCAGCCTTGACCTCGGCATCACCCACCAGTGCCATGAAAGCGGCGGGGTCGAAGCCGGCGGCCTGCAGCACGGCAGCCAGTTCGGCCGGGTCACCCAGGTTGCGCGGCGCCACCCACATCGCCTGCCAGACCGCATCGGCATAGCGCTGGAAGTCGGCCGGCTGGCGCAGCAGCATGCCCACCGCGCCGCGCATCAGTGCCAGTGTGTTGATCGGGAAGTGCGGGTTGCTGGCATAGGGCACGCCCCAGCGCGCTGCCCAGCGCGGGATGTCGGCGTTCATCCAGCGGCCCTTGGCCGGCACCGTGGCCGGGCTGGCATTGCCGGTGGCCTTGAACACGCCGCCCAGCAGCATCGGGTGCCAGACCAGGGTGGCGCCGGTCTCGCTGGCGATGCGCTGCACCTGGGTGGCGGCCAGGTAAGCCGTGGGGCTGCCGAAGTCGAAGTGGAATTCCAGGGTCTTGGTGGGCATGGGCTGGTCTCATCGCACACGAACGTGGATTGTCCAGCGTAGCGCCGACATGCGCCGATCAACGTTGATCGGGCCCTCCCGCACCACCTGGCATGCGGGTCCGCGCCAGGCGGTTCGAGAAGTTGAAATCAAGGGAATTTGGGGGCGCCCGGTCGATGGAAAAACGCGGGTCTTGACAGATAGGCAGTATGCGGTTGAGTCCCAGCGCGCTGGTGCGCCACCAACGCCGCCCGATTCTTGTCCATCGGCCCGCGGTTGACGCTCCACGCTTCCTCCCCACGCCCGGTCGCCCTCACGCAGTTGCGTTTCACTCGCCTCGCTGTGGCGAGCTCAGCCGCGGACTTGCACCCCGAAGATCGCGCCCATGCTGGGCGCACTGTCATTCCGGGCCTCCGGCTCTCCCTTCTTGACTTGCGTCGGCCAGCCACCCGCCGTCCTCGTCCCTGACACAGCGTGTGGCGCCCGAAGGAAAATAGTTCCGGCGCGATCGCATAGACCGTCGAACGCCGGCTTTCAGCCCACCTGCGCAACGACGGCGACGAGCCCCGGGCAGCCCACCGTCAAGCGGTTGGAAAGGTTCCCGGCAACAGGATGCGCTGGTCCACGTTCTGGATGTCGGTGTGGCCGCAGAAGGCCATGGTGATGTCGAGCTCCTTGTGCAGGATCTGCAGCGCCTTGGTGACGCCCGCCTCGCCCATCGCGCCCAGGCCGTAGACCATCGCGCGGCCGATCATCGTGCCGCGCGCGCCCAGCGCCCAGGCCTTCAGCACGTCCTGCCCGCTGCGGATGCCGCCGTCCATCCACACCTCGATCTGGCTGCCCACCGCAGCCACGATGGCGGGCAGCGCGCTGATGCTCGACGGCGCGCCGTCGAGCTGGCGCCCGCCGTGGTTGCTGACGACGATGGCGTCGGCGCCGCTCTGCACCGCCAGCTGTGCGTCTTCCACGTCCATGATGCCCTTCAGGATCAGCTTGCCGCCCCATTGGGCCTTGACCCAGGCCACGTCGTCCCAGTTCAGCCGCGGGTCGAACTGCTCATTCGTCCAGGCGGCCAGGCTGCTCATGTCGCTGACGCCCTTCACATGGCCCACCAGGTTGCCGAAGCTGCGCCGCCGCGTGCCGGCCATGCCCAGGCACCAGCGTGGCTTGGTCATCAGGTTGATGATGTTGCGCAGCGTCGGCCGCGGCGGGGCGGTGAGGCCGTTCTTCAGGTCCTTGTGGCGCTGGCCGATCACCTGCAGATCGAGCGTCAGCACCAGGGCGCTGCACTTGGCGGCCTTGCAGCGGCCGATCATGCGGGCCATGGCCTCGCGGTCGCGCATCATGTAGAGCTGGAAGATAAAGGGCGCGCTGGTGTTCTGGGCGATGTCCTCGATCGAGCAGATGCTCATGGTGCTGAGCGTGAACGGGATGCCGAACTTCTCGGCCGCGCGCGCGGCATGGATCTCGCCGTCGGCATGCTGCATGCCCGTGAGCCCCACCGGGGCGATGCAGACCGGCATCTTGGCCACGATGCCCACCAGTGGCGCGGCGGTGCTGCGGTTCTCCATGTTCACCGCCACCCGCTGGCGCAGCTGGATGCCCTGGAAGTCGGCCGTGTTGGCGCGGTAGGTGCCTTCGGTCCAGCTGCCGGAATCGGCATAGTCGTAGAACATGCGCGGCACGCGCTTCTCGGCCAGCTGGCGCAGGTCTTCGATGGTGGTGATGACGGGCACGGGGGTCTCCTGGGGCGGCGGCGGCGGGTCAGCGCCAGTTCAGCCGGCGGCCGATCGTAGCCGGCTGCGGCCCCCACGCCATCCCGGCGGCCAATTGCACCAGTTTGCGTCCGCTTTTCGGCGGGTTGGCCGCGTCGCCTAGCGGCTAGATTCATCGTCGATGCCATGACTGTCTCTGAAGGAGCCCCCGCGCATGACCTCGCCTCTTCGTACCGGCACCGGCACCGGCACCGGCACCACCATCCGTCTGCCGATCGGCAGGAAGCTGCTGCTGATCCAGGGCCTGCTGCTGGCCGTCACCGTGGCCATCGCCGCGATGGCATTCGCCACGCTCGACCGGGTGGGCGGCGCCGCCAAGCGGGTCGGGCAGACCTACGCGCCGCAGCTCGACCGGATCTCCGATGTGGAGATCCTGATGTTCCGGATCTCTCTGGAGGCCCGCCACGCCATGCTTGTCGAGACGGCTGCCGAGCGTGACGAGACGTTCAAGCGCATCGGCGCCTTTCGCGCGGAAATGCTGGCCAAGCTGAAGGCGTTCGAGGACCAGATCTCGACCCCCGGAGGGCGCGAACGGATGGCGAAGATCCGCGCTGCGGACGTGGTGTTCTGGAAGCTCGGCGGCGACGTGGTGGCCAAGATCCAGGCCGGCGACAACAAGGCGGCCTTCAACCAGCTGCGTTCAGAGCTGGTGCCGGCGCGCGACCTGATGTTGCGCCACATCGTCGAGCAACGCACCTGGCAGCAGCAACTGGTGGTCAATGCAGTCGCGCAGGCGCAGCGCGAGTCCGAGCAGACCAAGCTGGCCGTGCTGGCCGTCGCCGTGCTGGGCTCGGTGGTCGCCGGCTGGCTGGCCTGGTCGCTGGCGCAGATGATGCAAGGCGCGTTCCGGCGCGCCCACAGCGTGACCGACCGCATCGCCGGGGGCAACCTGAGCGACGAGATCTACGTGCGCGACGGCGACGAGTTCGGCCAGCTGTTCGGGTCGATCGTCGACATGCAGGCACGCCTGCACGGGGTGATCGGCCATGTGCGCGAGGTGGCGCACAAGGTGGTGGTGGCCGCGCAGTCGATCGACGAGGCCAACCGCGAACTGGACCGGGTGACCGCGTCGCACGCCAGCTCGGTGCAGGGCACCACC
This sequence comes from Burkholderiales bacterium, assembly GCA_038246615.1. Taxonomy (GTDB): domain Bacteria; phylum Pseudomonadota; class Gammaproteobacteria; order Burkholderiales; family Burkholderiaceae_C; genus Pseudaquabacterium. The sequence goes on along the minus strand of JBBRVT010000120.1, from coordinate 5,764 downwards.
GGCTCGACGCGCCGCATGGCCGACTCGGTCAGGCAGAGCGCGCACAACGTGGAGACCGCCAACCAGCTGGCGAGCGAGGCGTCGACGGTGGCCCGCCACGGGGGCGAGGTGGTCTCGGAGGTGGTGAGCACGATGCGCGGGATCGATGACTCGTCCAAACGCATTGCCGACATCGTCAACGTGATCGACGGCATCGCCTTCCAGACCAACATCCTGGCGCTCAATGCGGCTGTCGAAGCAGCCCGTGCGGGCGAGCAGGGCCGCGGCTTTGCCGTGGTGGCCAGTGAGGTGCGCAGCCTCGCGCAGCGTTCGGCGGCTGCCGCCCGCGAGGTGAAGTCGCTGATCGGAGAGTCGGTCGAGCGCGTCAGCTCCGGCAGCCGCATGGTCGACCAGGCCGGCCAGACCATGCAGCGCATCGTCGAGTCGGTCGGGCAGGTGACGACGCTGATGTCGGAGATCGCCGACGCCACCCGCGCGCAGCGCGATGGGGTGGAGCAGGTCAGTCAAGCCGTCGATGAGATCGGCGGCGCCACCGAACAGAGCCTTGCCGCAGTCCGGCGTTCGAATGCTGCATCCACCGAGCTGCGGCAGCATGCGCTGGCGCTGGAGGAGGCTGTCGCAGCGTTCAACCTGACCGTGCCGGCATGAGGCGCAGGCCAGGAAATTGCGCGTCGGCAATTGCGCGCCGGCAGTTGCGCGCCGGCACTGCGCGCCGGCACTGCGCGGCCGGGGTGTGGCGCCGGCACCCGGTCCGCGCTGCGGCACCGAAGCCCGGTGCGGCTTCCCCGGTCAACGCGCAATTCAAGCCACCAAGACGGCGGCAAAGTCGAGAAAACCAGTGATGTTTCCAGAACAGGCCACACCATGCTGACCGCACCCATGCCATTGGACGAGCCCCAACGCTTGCTTGCGCTCGCGCGCCTCGACGTGCTGGACTCCGCGCCCGAGCGCGAGTTCGACGCCTTGGTGGCGGCTGCGGCATTGGTCTGCGGTGTGCCGATCTCGCTGGTCAGTCTGGTCGACAGCGAGCGCCAGTGGTTCAAGGCCAATGTCGGCCTGCCTGGTGTCACCGAGACCCCGCGCGACCTGGCGTTCTGCGCCCATGCCATCCTGAGCGACGGGCTGTTCGAGGTGCCCGACGCCTTGGCCGACCCGCGGTTCGCCGACAACCCGCTGGTTGCGACGGCGCCCGACATCCGCTTCTACGCCGGGGCCACGCTGCGCTTGAGCGACGGCGCGCATGTCGGCACCTTGTGTGTGATCGACCGGGTGCCCCGACAACTCAGCGCGTGGCAGCAAGAGACACTGCGCATGCTGGCAGTTGCCGCCGTACAGGCGCTGGAGTCACGCAAGATGGCCCGCGCTTTCGTGGCCAGTGAAACCCGGTTTCGCACGCTCAGCGAAGCCTCTCCGCTCGGTGTGTACGCCACCGACGCCGCTGGTGCCTGCACCTACACCAATGCCCGCTGGTGCGCGATCTACGGCATGGGCGAAGCCGAAGCGCTGGGCTACGGTTGGTTCCGCATGCTGCATCCCGACGACAAGGCCGCTGTGGTTGCGGAATGGCAACGTGCCGCTGGGTTGAAGATCGAGTTCGACATGGAGTACAGGGTGCGCCGGGACGACGGCACGGTGCGCGATGTCAGGTCCGTCTCCCGCCCGGTGCTCGACCCGGCTGGCGAGATCACGGACTACGTGGGCTCGGTGGACGACATCACCGACCGCCTGCTGGCACGCCGCGCGCGCGCAGTGCAGGAGGAGCAGCTGCGCAAGAGTGAGTATTTGCTGAATCAAACGGGTGCATTGGCGCAAGTCGGCGGCTGGGAAGTCGACATTGCCAGTGGCAGCATCGTGTGGTCGGAGCAGACCTGCCGCATCCACGGTGTCGAACCGGGCTACCAGCCGCAACTCGCCGAAGCGATCGATTTCTATGCGCCGGAAGCGCGGCCGGTGATCGAAGCCGCCGTGGCCCGGGCGATGGCCGATGGCCAGGGCTGGGACTTGGAACTGCCCTTCATTCAGCGCGGCGGGCAGCGCATCTGGGTGCGTGCGGTTGGCCACGCCGCGTTCGAGGGCGGCCAGCCGGTGCGGCTTCTCGGGGCCATTCAGGACATCACGCACGACGTGCTCGGCAAGCAGGTGCTGGCGAGTACCCATGAGCGCATGTCGCTGGCCACCGAAAGTGGTGGGATCGGCGTGTGGGAGCTGAATCTGCAGACCGGCGTGCTCACCTGGGACGCCCAGATGTACGCGCTGTACGGCATGCCTGCCGGCCCGGGATCGGACGGCTTCGAGCACTGGACCCGCCATCTGCACCCCGACGATCGCAGCCGGTCCGAACGTGAAGTTCAAGCGGCCCTGCAGAGCGGCGCAGACTTCAGCTCCGAATTCCGCGTGATCTGGGCCGACGGTTCGGTGCACCACCTGCGCGCCTCCGGCAGGGTCACCCGCGATGCCGACGGCCGCGCGCTGCGGATGGTGGGCGTGAACTGGGATGTGACGCCGCTGCGCCGCCTCAGCAATGAACTGGCCGAGCAGCATGAATTGCTGCGTGTGACGCTGCAGTCCATCGGCGACGCGGTGGTCACCACCGACGCCGAGAGCCGTGTCACCTGGCTGAACCCGGCCGCCGAGCGCATGACCGGCTGGCTGTCGGCCGAAGCGGTGGGGCTGCCGCTGCTGCAGGTGTTTCACATCGTCGACGAAGAAACCCGCCAGCCGACCGAGAACCCGGTGGCCGCCTGCCTGCAGCAGGGCGAGGCTGTGGGGCTGGGCAACCACACGGTGCTCATCTCGCGCCATGGTGACGAGTTCGGCATCGAGGACTCCGCCGCGCCCATCCGCAATGCGGGCGGCGACCTGCTTGGCGCCGTGCTGGTCTTCCATGACGTGACGGAGAAGCGCCGCCTGTCCGGCGAGATGAGCTACCGCGCCACGCACGACGCGCTGACCGGGTTGGTCAACCGGTCCGAGTTCGAGACGCGGCTGCGCCTCACGCTGGACAAGGCCCACGCAGACCGCAGCGAGCATGCCTTGCTGTACATCGACCTCGATCAGTTCAAGCTCGTCAACGATGCCTGCGGTCATTCGGTGGGTGACCAGCTGTTGCAGCAGGTGGCCAAGCTGCTGCGCGAAGCCGTTCGATCGCGTGACACCCTGGCCCGGCTGGGCGGCGACGAGTTTGCGGTGATCCTCGAGCACTGCACCGCAGCCCAGGCCGGGCGTCTGGCGCAGCAGATCTGCGACCGCATGGAAGAGTTCCGGTTCCTCCACGACGAGCGCCGGTTCAGGATCGGCGCCAGCATCGGGCTGGTGCCGGTGGACAGCCGCTGGGCCACCACGGCGGCCGCCATGCAGGCGGCAGACACCTCGTGCTACGCCGCCAAGGAGGCCGGGCGCAACCGTGTGCATGCCTGGTTCGACACCGACAAGGCCATGCGCGCCCGCCATGGCGAAATGCAATGGGCCGCCCGGCTCGAGCAGGCGCTGGATGAAGACAGATTCGTCCTTTTCGCGCAGCGGATCGACGCGCTCGACAACGGCAGCACCGGGCTGCATGCCGAAGTGCTGATTCGCCTGCGCGACACCGATGGCAGCCTGATTCCGCCAGGTGCGTTTCTGCCGGCAGCAGAGCGCTTCCACATGGCCACGCGCATCGACCGCTGGGTGCTCAAGCACGCGGTACGGCACATCCTGGCCCTGCCCGACCTGGCGGCGCTCGACACCCTGTGCATCAACCTGTCGGGGCAGTCGGTGGGCGACCGGGCGTTCCATCGCCATGCCATCGACGCACTGGCCGAGGCCGGCAGCGCGGTGTGCCGGCGCATCTGTCTGGAGATCACCGAGACGGCAGCCGTCACCAACATGACCGACGCCGCCATCTTCATCGAACAGGCCCGGGCACTGGGGGTGCGGATTGCGCTGGACGACTTCGGCGCCGGCGCATCGTCGTTCGGCTACCTGAAGACGCTCAAGGTCGACCTGCTCAAGATCGACGGCAGCTTCATCCGGGACCTGATCGACGACCCCCTGGACGACGCCGCAGTGCGCTGTTTCGTTGATGTTGCGCGGGTGCTGGGTATCAAGACAGTGGCCGAGTTCGTCGATCGGCCCGAGGTTCTTCAACGCCTGCGCGAGATCGGCGTCGACTACGCCCAGGGGTTCTTGCTGCACAGGCCCGAACCCATCGAGAACATGTGGTGTGTGCCTGTGCCTGTGCCGGTGCCTGACGCCAGCACCCTGGCAGCCGCTGCCTGACCGCCGCCTCGGCCAGACAAGCTTCCGGCTGCGGCGCGCCCGCCCTGGTGTCCGGCTTCGGCGCCGCCGCCCTCATCAGCCCATGCCCGGTGCGCGCTGCAGCGCGCCCACCCGCACGCCCAGCAGGCGGATGCGGCGCGCCAGGTCCACCCGTTTCAGGCACAGGCCGGCGGCCAGGCGGATGGTGGCGGCCTCGGCGGTGGGCTGCTCCAGCGTCATGTCGCGCGTCACCGTCTTGAAGTCCTCGAAGCGCAGCTTGATGCCGATGGTGCGGCCCAGGTAGCCCTTGCGCTGCAGGTCGGCCGCCACCTGCTCGGCCAGCTTGGTGAAGATGGCGCCCAGCTCGGCCTTGTCGCGGCGGGCATGCAGGTCGCGGTCGAAGGTGGTCTCGCGGCTCATGCTCACCGGCTCGCTGTGTGTCACCACCGGGCGGTCGTCCATGCCGTGGCTGGCCTCGTGCAGCCAGCTGCCGTAGTGCTGGCCGAACTGCTGCACCAGCCAGGCCTGGTCGCGCTCGGCGATCTGGCCGATGGTCTCGATGCCCAGCGCCGCCAGCCTGGCGCCGGCCTTCGGGCCGATGCCGTTGATGCGCCGCGCCGGCAGCGGCCAGATGCGCAGCGGAATGTCGGCCTGCGTCAGCAGCGTCAGGCCGTCGGGCTTGTCCAGCTCGCTGGCGATCTTGCTCAGCAGCTTGTTGGGTGTCACGCCGACCGAGCAGCTGAGGCCGGTGGCGCGCTGCACATTGATCTTCAGGTCCAGCGCGATGGCGCGCACGCCGCCGTGCGCATCGTGCGCCACCGCCTCCTGTGCGCCGGGCAGGTCGCTCAGGTCGATGTAGATCTCGTCGATGCCGCGGTCTTCGATCAGCGGCGCCAGCTCGGCCACTGCGGCCTTGAAGCGGCGTGAATAGGCGCGGTACTGCTCGAAGTCGGTGGGCAGCAGCACCGCCTGCGGCGCGCGCAGCGCGGCCTTCATCAGGCCCATGCCACTGTGGACGCCGAGGTCTCGCGCCGGGTAGGTGGCGGTGGTGATCACGCCGCGGCCTGCATAGCCGGCCAGCGTGGCGAAGCGGCGCGTGCCGTCGGCCAGCGGTTCGGGCTGGTGGCGCCGGCCGCCGCCGATCACCACCGGCTGGCCGCGCAACTCGGGGTAGCGCAGCAGTTCCACCGAGGCATAGAACGCGTCCATGTCCAGGTGGGCGATCCAGCGGCGCGGCGGCATGTGCGGATTGTGCGGATTGCGCGGATTGTGCGGCGCAGCCGCTGGCTGGTTATCGGCCGGCTCGAAGCCCGCGCACCATATTGGGGTCGTGCCCCTCGAATTGACGGCCAGCCCTTCAGGGCGCACCGACGGCCATGCCCCAGGCCTGCCGTGGTGACACGATACGCAAGGTGCCCGCAGGGTCCCAGCCCAGCAGCCGCTGGTCGCCCGTGACGAACAGCAGCGCGTTCGCCGCCTGCGCGGCAGCCACCAGCCGCGCGTCGGCATCGTCGGCGGGTTCGCTGGC
>JBBRVT010000119.1:0-10662 GCA_038246615.1 Burkholderiales bacterium | reverse complement strand
GGCCCCTGCCGGCGCAGGCACCGCGTCGGCGTCCACTCCGGCTTCGCCCAGTTCCTCTGCGCTCAGCTCGGCCGGCAGTTCATCCCAGGTGAGCTGTTCGTCCGGCGTGTAGGCCCGCACCACCGGCATGCTGCGCCAGTTGTCGATGCTGCCGGTGGGGCATGGCGAGATGCAGGCCATGCACAGGTTGCACTTGGTCGCGTCGACCACGTAGTTGCGGTCGTCGTGCGTGATCGCGCCCACCGGGCAGATGGCTTCGCAGGTGTTGCAGCGGATGCAGATCTCGGGGTCGATCAGGTGCTGCTTGATGACGGTGGTGGTCATAGCCATGGATTCTCTTGATCACCGCACGCACTGCGCGGCGTGGTCTTGCAGGTGTCGTGATGGAAGGGCCTGGAGCGATGGCTGTTCTGGTGGCACGGTGCCATCAGGACGCAGCCCGCCGCCAGTCATTGCCGGGCATGGTGCGCCGCATGTAGTCATCAAACAGCGGCACGGTAAACGCCGTCTCGCCGTGTTGCGGGCTGTAGATCATTCCTTTGCTGATCAGCTTTGAGCGGGTCGGGCCGACGCTTGTGACCTTGACGCCCAGCCGGTCGGCAATGTCCCCGGAGCGCTTCGCGCCTTCACCCAGGTCCGCAAGCGCCCGCATGTATCGCTTCTCGGATGGGGTGCAGCGATCAAACCGCACGCGGAAGAAGCTTTGGTCCAAGGCATTGATCGCCTGCGCTGTCGCGGCCTGCACATCGGTCAAGGTGATCGGCGAAGCCTTGGCGATGTTCCACACTTCATATCCCCATTGCTGCAAGAAGTAGGGGTAGCCCTTGGTGACAGACACAATCTTGTCGATGGCCTCGGGCTCGAACTGCACATGCATGTCAGCCGCTGGTCGGATGATCGCCTGCCCCGCATCAGCATTGTTCAGCGGCCCGACGGGCGGATAGTCGAACAACCGTTCCGCATACGACTTGGATTCCCCGGCCAGCCCAAGAATCTGCGGCAGACCTGCGCCGACCACGACGAGGGGCAGGTTCAGTTGTGACACCTTGTGCAGCGCCATGATCAGCGCACTGAATTCCACCCCACTCAAATACTGCATCTCATCGATGCACATAGCGACCGCAGTCTGCTTTTCTGCGGCGGCCTCACCAACAGCGACAAACAGGTCAGACAGGTCGTGCTCCAGATCGCCGCTGTCGGCCAAGCCTGTGACGGGTTCGATTCCGAGTTCTATGTCATTCCACGTGATCTTCACTGAGCCCATGAAACCGCGAAGTGCGCGCAACGCCTTGCGCCCTTTTTCCCCTGCAGCGGCGGTCAGGCTGAGAGAGAAGAGCAGTTTTCGAAGCGGTGGGACGAGCAGTTCGGGAAGTGACTTGTTTTCGTGCGCCTCGATGAGCACGCACTGGTAGCCGAGTTTTTCAGCTTGGCTTTGAAAGCGCACCAGAAGAACCGTCTTGCCCACGCCGCGCAGACCGACAACGATCAAGCTCTTGGACGGGCGCCTGCGTTGAATTCTGGTGAGGGCCACCTCAGCGCGCTCAAGCACCTCATGGCGGCCTGCAAGCTCTGGCGGCGGCGTGCCGGCACCTGGAACATACGGGTTGTCGCGTGGGTCCATCCCTGGCTCCTGATCGATCTATGGCGAGTTTACTTAGATTCATGCATAAATCGATAAGATCAAAAGACCAGTAGTGCCGCGCGTGGTGGCAGGTGCAGACCAGAGACCAGAGACCAGAGACCAGAGACCAGAGACCGCAGACCGCAGACCGCAGACGAACGATCGATCCACAAAGGGCGATCGCACCGACGAAACCGAACGCTGACCCCGCCCTCAATTGAAGCGCACGTAGTCGAAATCGACCGGCTGGCGATTGATGCCCATGGCCGGCGGCGCAATCCAGTTGGCAAACTTGCCCGGCTCCACCACCCGGCCCATCAGGCTGGCGACAAACGCCCGGTCACCGCCGCTGGGCAGCCAGCGGTCGACGTTGGCGGCCCATTCGGCCTCGCTGATCACCTGGCCGTCGGGTGACACCTTCACGCCCTTGAGCGCGCCGATGTTGCGGTGAAAGGCCTTGTGCGGCACTTCCAGGCGGACCGGGATGCCGGCCTTCTCGATCACCTTGTTCCAGCGGTTCACACCACCGATGCTGTCCTTGATGTAGTCGTCGCGCAGCACCTCGTTCAGGGCGTTGAGCATCGGCACCTCGCGCTCGACCAGCGCGCCGCCCTGCACCGCCAGCACCTTGTAGGTCTGGCCCTTCAGGACGTGGTCGTCCACCCGCTTGCCTTCTTCGTAGCGGCCCTTCAGACCGGTGGAGTAGAAGGTGGCGGCGTTGCTGGATTCATCGGCGCCGAACAGGTCGATGGTGACGCTGAAGTGGAAGTTCAGGTAGCGCTGCAGCGTGGGCAGGTCGATCACGCCGGCGGCGCGCAGCCTGGCCGGGTCGTCGGTCTTCAGTTCGTTCATCGCCGCGCAGGTGCGGCTGATGACCCGGCTGATGCCGCTCTCGCCCACGAACATGTGGTGCGCTTCCTCGGTCAGCATGAACTTGGTGGTGCGGGCCAGCGGGTCGAAGCTGCTCTCGGCCAGCGCGCACAGCTGGAACTTGCCGTCGCGGTCGGTGAAGTAGGTGAACATGAAGAAACTCAGCCAGTCGGGCGTCTGCTCGTTGAAGGCCTGCAGGATGCGCGGGTTGTCTACCTGGCCGCTGCGGCGCTGCAGCAGCGCCTCGCCTTCCTCGCGGCCGTCGCGGCCGAAGTGCTTGTGCAGCAGGTAGACCATGGCCCACAGGTGGCGGCCCTCTTCGACGTTGATCTGGTAGAGGTTGCGCAGGTCGTACATGCTGGGTGCCGTCAGGCCCAGGTGGCGCTGCTGCTCCACGCTGGCGGGCTCGGTGTCGCCCTGCGTGACGATGATGCGGCGCAGGTTGGCGCGGTATTCGCCGGGCACGTCTTGCCAGGCCTTCTCGCCCTTGTGGTCGCCGAAATGGATCTTGCGGTCGGCCTCGGCCGGGTTCAGGAAGACACCCCAGCGGTAGTCGCGCATCTTCACGTGGCCGAACTGGGCCCAGCCCTGCGGGTCGACGCTGACTGCCGTGCGCAGGTAGACATCGCTGTCGGTGCTGCCCTCGGGGCCCATGTCGTCCCACCAGCTCAGGAAGTTCGGCTGCCACTGCTCCAGCGCGCGCTGCAGGGTGCGGTCTTCGCCCAGGTTGACGTTGTTGGGGATCTTCTCGCTGTAGTTGATGCTGCTCATGGTGCGTTCCTGTTGATCAAAGCGGGCCAACCCTTCGCCGGGCCGCCCCGAGAAGGGTTGGCATCCCCTCGGGGGATCGACAGCGGCAGGCCGCTGTCGAGGGGCCGAATCTCAGACCCGATTCCAGTCGAAAACTGCCTTGTCACCCTTGCCGTAGACCTTGAGCGCGCCCTTCTCGCCCACCGCGTTGGGGCGCTGGAAGATCCAGTTCTGCCAGGCGGTCAGGCGGCCGAAGACGCGGGTGGCCATGCTCTCGGGGCCGTTGAAGCGCAGATTGGCTTCCATGCCGGTCAGCGCGTCGGGGTTCATGGCGACGCGCTCTTCGACCGCGATGCGCAGCTCGTCGGCCCAGTCGATGTCGTCGGGGTTGCTGGTGATGAGGCCCAGCTCGAAGGCGGCATCGGCATCCAGCGGCGCTCCGATGGCCGCGCGCACCGCCGCCAGCGGCACCTCTTCATCGTAGAAGCGGCGGCCCAGGCGCACCTGGCCGGTGGCCATCGGGTAGAGGCTGAAATTGGCCTCGCTGGTGGCGATGGTGGGCGACCGCACTGCGTCGTCGGGCAGCATCAGCTGGTAGCTGCGGTCGCAGGCCAGGGCCAGCTCCAGCAGGCTGCCGGCAAAGCAGCTGCCGGGCTCGATCAGCGCAAACAGGCTGCGGCTGCTCACGTCCAGCCGGCTGAAGCTGCGGCGCAGCAGGCCGATGGTCTCGCGCACCAGCCAGTGGTGGCGGTGTGACAGCAGCGTGGCGTCCAGCGCCAGCGCCGCAGCCACGTCGCCCTGGGTCTTGATCAGCCAGGTGCCGATGTCCAGCGCGTTGGTGCGCATCTGCAGGATCGCGTCTTCCAGCTCGCGGCCCATCTGCAGCGGGTACCAGGCGGCGCCGGCGGCTTCGATGCCGGCGATGTCGGTGGGCTGGTCGCCGGCCGGGCCCAGCACGGTGAAGGTCGCGGTGCGCTTGCTGCGATCGATCTCCACCGCCACATGCCGGTAGCGCAGCGCGTCGACTTCGTCCACCCGGGCCAGCCTGGGCAGCGCCACACCCTGGCCGTCGGCCGGGCGGTCGCTCTCGGCGGCCAGCTGCAGTGCACGCTCTTGCACCCTGGCGGCAAACTGCGCCGGCTTGGCGATGTCGTCGACCAGGCGCCAGTCCTTGGCCTTCTGGCCACGCACGCCCTCGGCGCTGGTGCAGAACAGGTCGGCCAGGTCGTGGCGCACCCGCTTCTTGTCGGTCAGGCGGGTCAGGCCGCCGGTGCCGGGCAGCACGCCCAGCAGCGGCACCTCGGGCAGGCTGACGGCGCTCGAGCGGTCGTCCACCAGGATGATCTCGTCGCAGGCCAGGGCCAGCTCGTAGCCGCCGCCGGCGCAGGCGCCGTTGACGGCAGCCAGGAACTTCAGCCCGCTGTGCTGGCTGCTGTCTTCCAAGCCGTTGCGGGTTTCATTGGTGAACTTGCAGAAGTTCACCTTCCAGCTGTGGCTGCTCAGGCCCAGCATGAAGATGTTGGCACCCGAGCAGAACACCTTCTCCCGGGCGCTGGTGAGCACCACCGTGCGCACCTCGGGGTGCTCGAAGCGGACGCGGTTGATGGCGTCGTTCAGCTCGATGTCCACGCCCAGGTCGTAGCTGTTGAGCTTGAGCTTGTAGCCGGGGCGCAGGCCGCCGTTCTCGTCGAAATCGGCCGCCAGCGTGGCCACCGGGCCTTCGAAGCGCAGCGTCCAGTGCCGGTACTGGGACGGATCGGTCTGGTACTCGACGCGGTCGGACTGGCTCATCGGCTGTTTCCGGTGGGTTAATGCAATATATTGCATATTCTGCCAAGCAGTTGACGCATGATACTGCATACTCTGGCGGCGTCAATCGGCCAGCATGCATGGTTCTGCCTGTCTTCGTCTTGACCCGGGATCGGCGCGCGCCTGCGGGCGCCGCACCTGGCAGGGGGACAGCGCGCTCCACCCGGCCCATGCGCCGCCGCCCAGGCCAGACCAGCGGGTCAGAATGCGGCTTCGACCGCCACAACCTCCCTCTGCCATGCCTTTGCCCCGCTCCACGCAAAAACTGTTGCAACTGTTCATCACGGGTCTGCTGGCAGCGCTGCCGCTGGCCGCCACGCTGGCCATCTTCTGGTGGTTGGCCAGCCTGCTGCTGCGTTGGCTGGGCCCCGACAGCCTGGTGGGCAGCGGGCTGGTGGCCTTGGGCCTGGGCCTCGGCGGTTCCGAGCTGGTGGGCTATGCCCTGGGCATCGGCCTGGTGATTGCAGCGCTGGTGCTGCTGGGCGCGCTGGTGCGCACCGGCTTCCAACAGGGCGCCAGCCGCCTGCTCAACAATGCCATGGGCCGCATTCCACTGGTGCGCACCGTGTTCGACCTGACGACCAAACTCGTCGACCTGTTGCGCCAGAAGGACCGCGAGGGACCGAAGTCGATGAGCACCGCCTGGGTGCACTTCGGCGGCACCGAGTCGCCGGGCGTGGTGGTGCTGGCCTTGCTGTCGTCGCCCGAGCCGGTGCTGATCGAAGGCCGACCGCACCTGGCGGTGATCGTGCCCACCGCGCCGGTGCCAGTGGGGGGCGGGCTGCTGTTCGTGCCGCAGGCCTGGGTGCGGCCGGCTGCGGTGGGCATGGAGGCGCTGACCAGCATCTATGTGTCGATGGGCGTGACTGCCCACCAGCACCTGCGGCAGCGACGCTGAGGCCATCCGGGCGGATGTGGGTTCGCGTCGGCCGGCAAGCCAGAACCGCCGACAGCGCGCGCCGCCACGTCGGTGAACACGCCGCGCGGCAGGTGCTCAGCCCGGCAGCGCCAGGGTCTGCCGCACCTGCTGGCGCAACAGCTGGAAGGTGGCCGCCAGGGGCGCGGCGCTGGTGTCCACCACCAGGTCGGCCTTGCTGTAGAACGCTGCGCGCCCGGCAAGAATCTGTCGCAGGTCGGCCATCGCCTCGCGGCTGGCCGCCATCGGCCGCAGGTCGCCCTGCGCCGCCACCCGGGCCATGTGGTCCTCGGGCGCAGCTTGCAGCCACACCGTGGTGCAGTGGCTCAGCAGCAGGTTGAAGGTAGCGGCGTCACTGACCAGCCCGCCCGGCGTGGCGAGCACCGCATCGGGGTAGATCCGGATCGCCTCGTCCAGCGCACGGCGCTCGTAGCGGCGGTAGGCGCTCTGGCCGTACAGCGCCTGGATCTCGCCGATGCTGCAGCCGGCCAACTGCTCGATCTGCCGGCTCAGCTCGACGAACGGAAAGCCCAGGTCGTCGGCCAGCAACTGGCCCAGCGTGGACTTGCCTGCGCCGCGCAGGCCGACCAGCGCCACCAGCTGCGGCCGGGCGCGGCCCGCATCGGCCGCGCCGCCGCCGGTGCCCAGCAGGTCGCCGATGGCCACGCGGGCCCGGCGCAGCGTGGTCTCGTCACGGCCCTGCAGCAGCCCGCGGATCAGCAGCCACTCGGGCGACGCCGTGGTCACGTCGCCGATCAGTTCGGCCAGCGGGCAGTGCAGCGCACTGGCCACCTGCTGCAGCACCAGGAACGAGGCATTGCCGATGCCGTATTCCAGGTTGGCCAGATGGCGCTCGCTCACATCGGCGGCCAGGGCCACGGCCTTGCGGGTCATGCCGCGCGCGGCGCGCAGGCGGCGCACCCGCTCACCCAGGGCCAGCAACGCGGGGTTCTTGTCGTCGCCGGCCGCATCCGCAGCGGGCTCCGCCTTCGGTGTTAACCCGGATTGGTGCATTATAGTGCTTGACATGATGGAGGGGCGGCGGTACCTTTCGGTCACCTGCACAATACTGCATATCATCGGCCGCTGCAAGCCGGTGGTGCCGATGGAGACCAGCCGATGAGCCCCGCCAGCCCGCCGCCAGAGCGCTTCAACATCGCCGCGCACCTGCTGGCGGCCAATGCCGGCCGCGCTGGCAAGGCCGCGTTCATCGACGACCAGGGCGCTCTGCGTTACGGCGAGCTCGGCACGCGCGCCCGGTGCCTGGCCGCTGCCCTGCGTGCCAGCGGCCTGAAGCGCGAGGAACGTGTGCTGCTGCTGATGCGAGACGGTACCGACTGGCCGGTGGCGTTTCTCGGCTGCATCTACGCCGGCCTGGTGCCGGTGGCCGTCAACACCCTGCTGACCGCAGCCGACCATGCCTACATGCTGGAGCACAGCCGCGCCCAGGCGGTGCTGGTGTCGGGCGCGCAGTTGCCGGCGCTGAACGCCGCCCTGCTGCAGAGCGACCATGAAGTGCAGACGGTGGTGGTGTCGCAGCCCGCGGCGCCGCTGCATGCGGGCCCGGCGGATGCAGCAGCGCCGCAACCGGCCGAGGTCGATTTCGAGGCGTTCATCGCCAGCGCCGACCCGCTGGCCAAGCCCGCCCCCACCGGTGCCGACGACCCGGCCTTCTGGCTGTATTCCTCCGGCTCCACCGGCCGGCCCAAGGGCACGGTGCACAGCCATGCCAACGTCTACTGGACCTGCGAGCTGTACGGCAAGGCGGTGCTGGGCCTGGCCGAGACCGATGTCTGCTTCTCGGCAGCCAAGCTGTTCTTCGCCTACGGCCTGGGCAACGGGCTCACCTTCCCGATGAGCGTCGGCGCCACCACCCTGCTGCTGGGCGACCGGCCCACGCCCGAGGCGGTGTTCCACCGCTGGCTGGGCGGCGTGGGCGGCGTGCAGCCCACGGTGTTCTACGGCGCGCCCACCGGCTTTGCCGGCATGCTGGCCCACCCGGCCCTGCCGGCGGCCAAGGATGTGGCGCTGCGGCTGGTGTCGTCGGCCGGCGAGGCGCTGCCGGCCGACATCGGCGAGCGCTTCTTGCGCCACTTCGGCGTCGACATCGTCGACGGCATCGGCAGCACCGAGATGCTGCACATCTTCCTGTCGAACCGGCCGGAGAAGGTGCGCTACGGCAGCACTGGCTGGCCGGTGCCGGGCTACGAGATCGAACTGCGCAGCGAGAACGGCGGCCCGGTGCCCGACGGTGAACCCGGCGACCTGTACATCCACGGCCCCAGCGCCGCGCTGATGTACTGGGGCAACCGCCAGAAATCGCGCGAGACCTTCCAGGGCGGCTGGACCAAGAGCGGCGACAAGTACCTGCGCAATGCCGATGGCAGCTACACCTACAGCGGCCGCGGCGACGACATGCTGAAAGTCAGCGGCATCTATGTGTCGCCCTTCGAGGTGGAGGCCACGCTGGTGCAGCACCCTGCCGTGCTGGAGGCTGCGGTGATCGGCGTGGCCGACGCCGACGGGCTGACCAGGACCAAGGCCTTCGTGGTGCGCATAGCCGGCGCCGCAGTGACCGAAGACGAGCTCAAGGCCTTCGTCAAGGACCGCCTGGCGCCCTACAAGTACCCGCGGCTGATCGCCTTCGTCGACGACCTGCCGAAAACCGCCACCGGCAAGATCCAGCGCTTCCGCCTGCGCGAACAGGAAGCCAGCGGCGCATGAGCCCGCCGGGCCGCCCCAAGGGCGAATTCCGCAGTGCGCAGCACGAAGGTACCCCGGTGAGCACGCCCCTGGTCCAAGTCGACTGGGCTGGCCGGCCGGTGCAGATCGAACATGCCTGGGTGGGCGTGCACGACAGCGCCGCGCCGCTGCTGGTGTTCCTGCATGAAGGCCTGGGCTCGGTGTCGATGTGGCGCGACTTTCCGGGCCGGCTGTGCGCCGCGCTGGGCTGGCGCGGGCTGGTGTATTCCCGCCCCGGCTACGGCCAGTCGACCCCCCGCCCGGCAGATGAACACTGGGGCCCCGACTTCATGCACAGCCAGGCCGAGCAACTGCTGCCTGCGCTGCTGGATGCCCTGGGCGTGACCGGCCGCTACGCCCTGTTCGGCCACAGCGACGGCGGCAGCATCGCCCTGCTGCATGCGGCCCACGCACCGCAGCGCGTGGCCGCCGCGGTGGTGCTGGCGCCGCACATCGTGGTCGAGCCCTTCGGCCTGGCCAGCATCCGCCTGACGCGCGCGCAGTACCTGACCGGCGACCTGCACAGCCGGCTGGCGCGCCACCATGCGGACGTGGATTCCGCCTTCTTCGGCTGGAACGACATCTGGCTGGCGCCCGAGTTTCTACCGTGGGACCTGCGGCCCCGCCTCCCCTACATTCGGTGCCCGGTGCTGGCCATCCAGGGCGTGGACGATGTCTACGGCACGATGGCCCAGATCGACGGCATTGCCGCCGCCCTGCCCGGCTCCCGAACCCGTTTGCTGAAACTGCCCGCCTGCGGCCATTCCCCCCACCGCGACCAGCCCGAGGCTGTCATCGCCGCCTGCCAGGGCTTCCTGGCAGGTGCTCTTTCCATTCAGGAGACATGACGATGAACGCTCCCTACCTGCGCCCAACCCTTGGCCTGGCCGCGGCGCTGCTGGCTTCCTCCACCGTGCTGGCCCAGACCCAGCCGCCGCTGAAGGTGGGCCTGATGCTGCCGGCCACCGGCACCTTTGCCGCGCTGGGCACGGCCATTGAAAACGGCTTCAGGCAGTATGTCGACGAGCAGGGCGGCAAGCTCGGCGGGCGCAGCATCCAGTACTTCAGGGTCGACGACGAGAGTGATCCGTCCAAGGCCACCGACAACGTCAACAAGCTGATCAAGCGCGACCAGGTCGACGTGATCGTCGGCACGGTGCATTCCGGCGTGGCGCTGGCCATGGCCCGCGCGGTGAAGGAGAGCCAGACCCTGCTGATCGTGCCGAACGCCGGCGCCGACGCCATCACCGGGGCGCTGTGCGCACCCAACATCCTGCGCAGCAGTTTCAGCAACTGGCAGCCCGGCTTCGCCACCGGCGTGATCGCCGCACAGAAGGGCTACAAGAAGGCGATGACCATCACCTGGAACTATGCCGCCGGCAACGAGACGGTGAAGGGCTTCACCGAGTCGTTCGAGAAGGGCGGCGGCAAGGTGGTGAAGGACCTGACCCTGCCCTTCCCCAACGTGGAATTCCAGGCCCTGCTGACCGAGATCGCGTCGCAGAAGCCCGATGTGGTGTTCGCCTTCTTCGCTGGCGGCGGCGCGGTCAAGTTCGTCAAGGACTACGACGCGGCGGGCCTGAAGAAGAACGTGCCGCTGATGGGCTCGGGCTTCCTGACCGACGGCACGCTGGAGGCGCAAGGCGCCAGCGCGCAAGGCCTGATCACCTCGCTGCACTATGCCGACGGCATCGACACGCCCCGCAACAACGCCTTCCGCAACAAGTACGCCGTGGCCTACAAGATGCAGCCTGATGTGTATGCGGTGCAGGGCTACGACGCGGCGCAGCTGCTGGGCGCCGGCCTGGTGGCGGTGAAGGGCGACTTCAGCAAGCGCGACGCCATGGTGGACGCCATGCGCAAGACCACCGTGGACAGCCCGCGCGGCAAGTACACCCTGAGCGCGGCGCACAACCCGGTGCAGGACTTCTACATCCGGGAAGTGAAGGGGCGC
>JBBRVT010000118.1:0-10691 GCA_038246615.1 Burkholderiales bacterium | reverse complement strand
TCGCACAATGCCCTGGTGACCCCGGGCACGGCGATCGAGCCGACCACTGGTGAAGTGCATCTGCGCCACCACATCAGCCCCACCGGCTTCTACCGCGGCCGCAAGGTGCTCAAGACCAAGGCAGACGCCTGAGCTTGTGCCCGACCGGGGCGGCCCGCGCGCAACGCCGGGTGCTTCACCACGGTGCTGGCCCATGATGCCGATTGCCCAGACCCGGCCCCGCCTGCTGCGGGGCCGGGTCTTGTCATTGGCGGCTGCCGGGTGATGCCGCTGCGCCGCCGCTGTCCGGCCTGATCGGCCTGATCGGCTCTTTCTTCTTCCTGCGCCGTGCCCACGCCACAGCTGCATTCCACCCTGCAACCGCTGGCCCGCGTGCGCGTGGCGGTCGACTGCATGGGCGGCGACCACGGCCCGTCGGTCACGCTGCCTGCCTGCAAGACCTTTCTCGACACCCATCCGCAGGCCGACCTGGTGCTGGTCGGCACCGCCGAGGCGCTGGCGCCAGCGCGCGGCTGGCCGCGCACCACGCTGGTCACCGCCACCGAGGTGGTGGCCATGCACGACGCGGTCGAAGTGGCGCTGCGCAAGAAGCGAGATTCGTCGATGCGGGTGGCGATCACCCAGCTCAAGCCGGGTTCGGGTCCGGGTCCGGGTGAGGCCGGCCAGGCCGCTGCCGACGTGTGCGTGTCGGCCGGCAACACCGGTGCGCTGATGGCGCTGGCGCGCTATGTGCTCAAGACTTTCGAAGGCATCGACCGCCCGGCCATCGCCGCGCTGCTGCCCAATCAGAAGGGCGGCTTCACCAAGGTGCTCGACCTGGGTGCCAACGTCGATTGCAGCGCCGAGAACCTGCTGCAGTTCGCGGTGATGGGCAGCGCCCTGGTCAGCGCGCTCGACGGCAACGAAGACCCCAGCGTCGGCCTGTTGAACATCGGCGAGGAGACGATCAAGGGCAGCGAAGTGATCAAGCGCGCGGGCGAACTGCTGCGCGAGGCCGCTGCGGCCGGCCAGATCAACTTCCACGGCAACGTCGAAGGCAACGACATCTTCAAGGGCACGACCGACCTGGTGGTGTGCGACGGCTTCGTCGGCAACGTGGCGCTCAAGACCAGCGAAGGCCTGGCCGCCATGCTGGGCCAGATCATCAAGGACGAGTTCAGCCGCACACCCTTCAGCAAGCTGGCTGCTCTGGTGGCCATGCCGGTGCTGCAGCGCTTCAAGGCCCGGCTCGACCACCGCCGTTACAGTGGCGGCGCGTTGCTCGGCCTGCGCGGCCTGGTGTTCAAGGCGCATGGCTCGTCGGACGCCTTCGCCTTCGAGCGCGCCCTGGCCCGGGCTTATGATGCGGCGCGCAACCGCCTGCTCGACCGGGTGCACGACCGCATCCGCAACACGCTGGCCGGTGCCGCTGGTATGTCGGGTGAGCTCGACATCACCCTGACGGTGGCCGCCAAGCCGCCCGCCAAAGCCGCATGAACCCCAGCTCCGCGACACCCGCACCGTCCGCCGGCCTGCCCCGCTTCACCCGCATCGCCGGCACTGGCAGCATGCTGCCTGCGCGTCGGCTGACCAATGCCGACCTGGCGGCTGAACTGGCCCAGCGCGGCGTGGAAACCAGCGACGCCTGGATCACCGAGCGCACCGGCATCCGCGCGCGCCATTTCGTCGACGCGTCCACCAATGCCAGTGACCTGGCCGTGGGCGCGGCGCGCCATGCCATCGAGGCGGCGGGCTGCCGGCCGCAGGACATCGACCTGATCATCCTGGCCACGTCCACGCCCGACATGGTGTTCCCGTCGACGGCCTGCATCGTGCAGCACAAGCTCGGCATCGCCGGCTGCCCGGCCTTCGACGTGCAGGCGGTGTGCTCGGGCTTCGTCTATGCGCTGACCATGGCCGATGCGCTGATCCGCACCGGCACCGCGCGCCGGGCGCTGGTGATCGGCGCCGAAGTGTTCTCGCGCATCCTCGATTTCAACGACCGCGGCACCTGCGTGCTGTTCGGCGACGGCGCCGGCGCCGTGGTGCTCGAGGCCAGCGACAGCCCCGGCCTCCTGGCCACCGACCTGCATGCCGATGGCCGCCACGTCGGCATCCTGTGCGTGCCCGGCACGGTCTCGGGCGGCCAGGTGCTGGGCGACCCGTTGCTGAAGATGGACGGCCAGGCGGTGTTCAAGCTGGCCGTGGGCGTGCTGGAGCAGGCCGCGCGCGCCACGCTCGAGAAGGCCGGCCGCACTGCAGCCGACATCGACTGGCTGATTCCGCACCAGGCCAACCTGCGCATCATGCAGGGCACCGCCAAGCGGCTGAAGCTGCCGCTGGACAAGCTGATCGTCACCGTCGACCAGCATGGCAACACCTCGGCCGCGTCCATCCCGCTGGCGCTGGACGAGGCCGTGCGCTCAGGCCGCATCCAGCGTGGCGACACCCTGATGCTCGAAGGCGTGGGCGGCGGCTTCACCTGGGGCGCTGTGCTGCTCGACTATTGAGCCGGCCGGCGCAACCCATCTTCCTTCCGCCAATTTCCTGACCATGCCCCGCCGGGATCGACCCCCACGATGACTTTGTTCGCCTTCGTCTTTCCCGGCCAGGGCTCCCAGTCCGTCGGCATGCTCGACGCCTGGGGTGACCACCCGGCGGTGCGCGCCACGCTGGAAGAGGCCTCGGCAGCCCTGGGTGAAGACATCGCCCGGCTGATCGCTGTCGGCCCCAAGGAGCAACTCGACCTGACCACCAACACCCAGCCGGTGATGCTGGCCGCTGCCATTGCCGCCTGGCGTGCCTGGCTGGCCGAAGGCGGCGCGCAGCCGGTGGCGGTGGCCGGCCATTCTCTGGGTGAGTACAGCGCCCTGGTGGCCGCCGGGGCGCTGACCTTGGCCGACGCGCTGCCACTGGTGCGCCTGCGCGCCCAGGCCATGCAGCAGGCCGTGCCGGTGGGCCATGGCGCGATGGCCGCGATCCTGGGCCTGGATGCCGGCGCGGTGATCGAAGGCTGCGCGCAGGCCGCTGCGGCGACGGGCGAAGTGGTGTCGGCCGCCAATTTCAACGACCCGAAGCAGACGGTGATCTCCGGCAGCCAGACCGGCGTGGCCAAGGCCTGCGAGCTGCTCCTGGCCGCCGGTGCCAAGCGGGCGCTGCAGCTGGCGGTGTCGGCCCCGTTCCATTGCGCGCTGATGCAGCCGGCCGCCGAGGCCCTGCGCATCGGCCTGGCTGATGTGGCGCTGCAGAGCCCGCGCATTCCGGTGGTCAACAACGTCGACGTGGCCGCGCCGGCCGAGCCCGATGCGATCCGCGACGCGTTGTACCGCCAAGGTGCAGGCTCGGTGCGCTGGGTCGAGGTGGTGCAGGCGCTGAAGGCGCGAGGCGCCACCCATGTCATCGAATGCGGGCCGGGCAAGGTGCTGGCCGGCCTGGTCAAGCGCATCGACGCTGATCTGGTCAGCGGTGCGGTCTTCGACCCCGCCTCGCTGCGAGACACCCGAGGGCTGCTGGCATGAGCGGCGCCGAACGGGCGGTGCCGGTGACCGGCGAGAGGCGGCAAGTCGCACTCGTCACCGGCGCGACGCGTGGCATCGGCCGGGCGATTGCCGCCACGCTGGCCGCAGCAGGCTTCACCGTGATCGGCACCGCCACCAGCGACGCCGGGGCGGCTGCCATCACCGACGCACTGGCGCCGCACGGCGGCCGCGGGCTGCGCCTGGACGTCAACGATGCCGCTGAGGTGGACGCCGCAATCGATTCCATCGTCAAGGCCGACGGCGGCCTGCAGGTGCTGGTCAACAACGCCGGCATCACCCGCGACACCCTGGCCATGCGCATGAAGGACGCCGACTGGGACGCGGTGCTCGACACCAACCTCAAGGCGGTGTTCCGCTGCAGCCGCGCGGTGCTGCGCCCGATGATGAAGCAGCGCCACGGCCGCATCATCAGCATCACCTCGGTGGTGGGCGCCAGCGGCAACGCCGGCCAGGCCAACTACGCGGCGGCCAAGGCCGGCGTGGCCGGCATGACCCGCGCCTTGGCGCGCGAGCTGGGCAGCCGCAACATCACCGTGAACTGCATCGCGCCGGGCTTCATCGCCACCGACATGACAGCCGACCTGCCCGAGGCCCGGAAGGCCGCCCTGCTGGGCCAGATCCCGCTGGGCCGGCTGGGCACGGCCGAGGAGATCGCCCACGCGGTGGCTTTCCTCGCCAGTCCGCTGGCCGGCTACATCACCGGCACTGAACTGCATGTGAACGGCGGCATGTACATGAATTGACCAGCGCGGCGGCCGTGCCGCCACGCCACACGGAAGCACCACAGGATCGCATCACAGGAAAGCACCACTGGAAAGCACCACACAGCGCCGGTCATGGGCCCGACCGGCGCGGCGACAGCGCAGAAAGGGCAAGCGCTGCACCGCCAGTAGAATCATGGGCTGTTTTTTGAAATTACCACTCCTGGAGGAGTCATGAGCGATATCGAATCACGCGTCAAGAAGATCATTGCCGAGCAATTGGGCGTGGCCGAGGCGGAAGTCACCAACGAGAAGGCCTTCGTGGCCGACCTGGGCGCCGACTCGCTCGACACAGTGGAACTGGTGATGGCACTCGAAGACGAGTTCGGCATCGAGATCCCGGACGAAGAGGCCGAGAAGATCACCACGGTGCAACTGGCGATCGACTACGCCGTCAAGCACCAGAAGGCCTGAGCTTGCGCAGGACATGAGCCGAAGACGCGTCGTCATCACCGGCCTGGGCCTGATCAGCCCGGTGGGCAATACCGTGGCCGAAGGCTGGGCCAATCTGCTGGCCGGCCGTTCCGGCATCGACAACGTCACCCGTTTCGATGCGTCGGGCCTGTCGTGCCGGTTCGCGGGTGAGGTGAAGGGCTTCCGTGTCGAGGATTACATCCCCGCCAAGGAAGCCCGTCACATGGACACCTTCATCCACTACGGCATGGCTGCGGCCATCCAGGCGGTGCAGGATGCCGGCCTGCCGACCGGCGACACACTGAGCGAGGAGCAGGCCGAGCGCATCGGCTGCCTGGTGGGTTCGGGCATCGGCGGCCTGCCGATGATCGAGCAGACGCAGATCGAGTATGCCGCCCGCGGCGCTCGCCGCATCTCGCCGTTCTTCGTGCCGGCCTCGATCATCAACATGATCTCGGGCCACATCGCGATCAAGTACGGCTTCACCGGGCCCAATCTGGCGATCGTCACGGCCTGCACCACCGGCCTGCATGCCATTGGCGAGGCCGGCCGGCTGATCGAGTACGGCGACGCCGACGTGATGGTGGCCGGCGGTGCCGAGAGCACCGTCTCGCCGCTGGGCATCGGCGGTTTTGCTGCGGCCCGGGCCCTGTCCACCCGCAATGACGACCCCAAGACCGCCAGCCGGCCCTGGGACAAGGACCGCGACGGCTTCGTGCTGGGCGAGGGTGCGGGCGTGCTGGTGCTCGAGGAGTACGAATATGCGAAGCAGCGCGGCGCGAAGATCTATGCCGAGCTGGCTGGCTTCGGCATGGGGGCCGATGCCTTCCACATGACGGCGCCCAACGTCGACGGCCCCAAGCGCAGCATGCGCGCTGCGCTGCGCAACGCCGGCGTCAACGCTGACGCGGTGCAGTACCTCAACGCACACGGCACGTCCACGCCGTTGGGCGACTTGAACGAGACCAACGCCATCAAGCTGGCATTCGGCGACCATGCCAAGCGGCTGGTGGTCAATTCCACCAAGTCGATGACCGGGCACCTGCTGGGCGGCGCTGGCGGCATCGAGTCGGTGTTCACCACGCTGGCGCTGCATCACCAGATTTCGCCGCCCACCATCAACATCTTCAACCAGGATCCGGAATGCGACCTGGACTACTGCGCCAACACCGCGCGGGCAATGAAGATCGACGTGGCGGTGAAGAACAACTTCGGCTTCGGCGGCACCAACGGCACGCTGGTCCTGCGTCGCGTGTGAGCGGCGCCGGCAACGCGGATGCGCGCTGCCCCGCCGGTCGAGGCTGTGCTCAGTGCCGGTCGGGTTGAGCGCATGCTGATCACCCTGCTGCACGGTTGCGCTGGCGCGCTGCTGGCCGCCTGGCTGGCACTGCATGCCGAGCTGCGCCTGCTGTCGCCCTGGCTGCTGGCGGTGCTGGCGGCTGCTGTGTTGATGGCCGGCCTGGGTCATTGGCTGGCGCTGCGGGCGTTGCCGCACCAGCCCGGCCGGTTGCGCTGGGACGGCCAGGTCTGGCGCTGCATCGCCGGCCCGGCCGACCAGGCACTGCAGCGCCTGGTGGTGGCGCTGGATCTGGGCATCTGGGTGCTCCTGCGGCTGCATCCAGCCGACCGCGGCGCACCGGTCTGGCGCGTGGCCAGCGTCGGCAGTGCAGCCGCCGCCTGGCACGGTTTGCGCGTGGCCCTGGCCGCGCATGCGGGCGCACCACCAGTGGCGCACGGCGAGGTGGGGCCGTGAGAATCGACGACGTCGACGCCCAGCTGGTCGAGCGCGCCAAGGGTGGCGACCCCAAGGCCTTCGAAATGCTGGTGATCAAGTACCAGCGCCGCATCGAGCGCCTGATCGCCCGCATGGTGCGCGACGTCGACCTGGTGCAGGACATCGCCCAGGAGAGCTTCATCCGCGCCTACCGCGCGCTGCCGCAGTTCCGCGGCGACAGCGCGTTCTACACCTGGCTCTACCGCATTGCCGTCAACACTGCGAAGAAGGCGCTGGTCGACATGAAGCGCGATCCCTTGGTGACGGAATCGGCACGCGCCGGCATGAATGACGACGACGATGAAACTTCCCGCACCGAGCGCGAACTAACCGACGGTGAAACCCCGGAGGCGCTGCTGGCCAGCAAAGAGATTGCCCAGGCGGTCAATGCGGCGATCGAGGCCTTGTCCGACGATCTGCGGCAGGCCATCACGCTGCGCGAGATCGAAGGCCTCAGCTACGAAGAGATTGCCGAGTTGATGAACTGCCCCATCGGCACCGTGCGCTCCCGCATCTTCCGGGCGCGTGAATCCATCGCCCAACGGCTGCGCCCGCTGCTCGACACCCGCGAGGGCGAGCGATGGTGACGACCCGTCTGTCTGTCTGGCCTGCGCATTGCGGGCCGCTGTCTTCCCGAGGGCCGGCCGGCCCATCCCGTGGCTCTGGAGTCGAACAATCACCATGCTGAACAGGTCTGAACCTTCCGCTGCCCGCCGGCAACAGCTGTCGTCCCTGATGGACGGCGATTTGACCGATGCCGACGCCGCCGGCGCCTGCGCGCAGTGGCGGCACGACGCACAGACGCGCCGCGACTGGCACACCTACCACCTGATCGGCGATGTGCTGCGCAGCGACGATCTGGCCAGCGCCCCGGCGCGCGATGAGGCCTTTCTGCAGGCGCTGCGGCAGCGCCTGGCCGCTGAGCCGGTGCCGCTGGCACCCGCACCGGTGCCGGTGCCTCAGGTCGCCAACGGCGCCATGGTCCGCGCTCGGCGGCGCGGCCGTCAATGGCTGATGGCCCCCGTGGCCGTGGCCGCCGGCTTCGTGGCGGTGGTGGGTATGTTGGTCGTCACCCGGGTGATGGCGCCGGAACCGGCCACGTCGCCGATGCTGGCGGCTGCCGGCAGCTTGCCGGCAGCGGGCACATCGGTGGTGCTGGTGCGCGACGCCCAGCTCGACCGCTACTTGGCCGCCCACCGCAGCCTGGCCAACGGCGCCATGCCTGGCAATGGCGCCGAGCACCGCGTGCACATCGTCTTCGAAGGGCAGTGAGCATGCGCGGTGCACGGGCCCGGCCCCGGCTGGGCGGCTGGAGCATGGCTATGGCCGTGGCCTGGGCCGTTACCTCGGCAATGGCCTTGTCCACTGCGGGCCAGGCCTTGGCCGGCACGCCTGCTGCGGCACCGCCCATGTCTGCCGCAGTCGACGCCGAGTCTTGGCTGCAGCGCATCCAGCATGCAGCAGCCAACATGAGTTACCAGGGCACCCTGGCTTACAACGCCGGTGGCATCTACAGCAGCGCGCGCGTGCTGCACTACTGCGATGGCCGGCAGACTTACGAGCGGATAGAGCAGCTCGACGGTGAAAGCCGGCTGCAGTACCGCCACAACGACCAGGTTGTGACGCTGTGGCCCGTGGCCCGGCGGGCGGTGGTGGAACACCGCGACCCGGTGGCGCAGTTCCCGGCGTTGCCGGCAGCCAAGGCGGCCCGGGTGCTGGAGCACTACGAGCTGCAGAAGCTGGGCCAGGAGCGGGTGGCCGGCCAGGAAGCCGATGTGTTGCTGCTGAAGCCGCGCGACCGTCTGCGTTTCGCGCAGCGCTTGTGGGCGCACAGGGACACCGGCCTGCTGCTGCGCAACGACACGCTGGCCCCCGGCGGTGATGTGCTGGAGTCATCGGCCTTCGTCGATGTGCGCCTGGGTGGCAAGCCGCAGCCCGAGCTGATCCTCAAGCCGATGAAGCAGCTCGACGGCTACCGTGTGCTGCGGCCCCAGGCCGAGCGCACCCAGCTGGAGGCCGAGGGCTGGGTGCTGGGCAAGCCGGTGCCGGGCTTCCAGCTCGTCAGCTGCACCCGGCGGCCGCTCGACGTGACCGGCAGTGACACCGAGCCGCCGCTGCAGGTGATTCAGACCGTGTTCTCCGACGGTCTGGCCCAGGTCTCGGTGTTCATCGAGCGCTACGACGCCAAGCGCCACCCCAAGGCCATGGGCACCAGCGTCGGTGCGTCGCACACCGTGATGTCGCGCCGCGGCGACTGGTGGCTCACGGTCGTCGGCGAGGTGCCGATGGCCACGGTGCAGCAGTTCGAGGCCTCGCTCGAGCGCAAGCGTTGAAATCCTGGGCATCGGCATCACTTGCTGACAGCGGCGCGCGAGGTGCTTTGCCGATGTTTCCTGAACACGAGGTGAGTGGATGTCCGATCTGATTGCATCGATGGTGCGGCCGCTGCAGCGCAGCCGCCGTGTGGCCCTGCTGGCCGGTCTGGCCATCGGCCTGAGCGGCGCATGGGCGCCGCAAGCCGCATTGGCCCAGGCGCGCGTGGAGCTGCCCGATTTCACCGAGCTGGTCGAGAAGGTCGGCCCATCGGTGGTCAACATCCGCACGCTCGAGCGGGCCAACCGCAACGCCACGGCGCCCGGTGGCAGTGGGCTGGACCCCAACATGGAAGAATTCTTCCGCCGCTTCGGCATCCCGATGCCGGGCGGGCGCGGCGGCCCCCGGGGTGGCGGTGGTGGCGGAGGCGGCGATGACGAGCCGCAGCAGCGCGGCGTGGGCTCGGGCTTCATCCTCAGCGCCGACGGGTTTGTGATGACCAATGCCCACGTGGTCGATGGCGCCGACGAGCTGATCGTCACGCTCACCGACAAGCGCGAGTTCAAGGCCAAGGTGATCGGCCTGGACAAGCGCACCGACGTGGCGGTGGTCAAGATCGAGGCCACCGGTCTGCCGGCTGTCAGGCTGGGCGACGTGGGCAAGCTGAAGGTCGGTGAATGGGTGATGGCCATCGGCTCGCCCTTCGGCCTGGAGAACAGCGTCACCGCCGGCATCGTCAGCGCCAAGGCGCGCGACACCGGCGACTACCTGCCCTTCATCCAGACCGACGTCGCCATCAACCCCGGCAACTCGGGCGGCCCGTTGATCAACCTGCGCGGCGAGGTGGTGGGCATCAATTCGCAGATCTACAGCCGCTCGGGCGGCTTCATGGGCATCTCGTTCGCCATCCCGATCGATGAGGCCAAGGGCGTGGCCGATCAGTTGCGCGCCACCGGCCGGGTGATCCGCGGTCGCATCGGCGTCAGCATCGCGCCGGTCACCAAGGACGTGGCCGAGTCCATCGGCCTGGGCAAGCCCACCGGCGCCCTGGTGCGTGGCGCCGAGAGCGGCGGTCCGGCCGACAAGGCCGGCGTGGAGGCCGGCGACATCATCACCAAGGTCGATGGCAAGCTGATCGAGAAGTCGGGCGATCTGCCCCGCATCGTCGGCGCGACCAAGCCTGGCAGCAAGGCGGTGCTGCAGGTGTTCCGCCGTGGCGCCTACCGCGATGTGGCCGTCACCGTGGCCGAGTTCGAGCCCGACACGCCGGTCCGTGTGGCCCACAGCGAGAGCGCGGCGCCCGGCGCGGCGGCCAAGTCGGCGCTGGGCCTGACGGTCTCGGACCTGAGCGACAGCAACAAGCGCGACCTGAAGCTGCGCAGTGGTGTCAAGGTCGACGCGGTCGACGGCGCCGCAGCCCGGGCCGGGCTGCGCGAGGGCGACGTGATCCTGACGCTTGACAACACCGAGATCGCCGACGTCAAGCAGTTCATGGCGGTGGCCGGCAAGGCCGAGAAGGCCCGCGCGGTCAGCGTGATGGTGCGCCGCGGCGAGTGGGTCAACTACCTGGTGATCCGACCTGGGCGCTGAACGCGGCCCGGTTCGGGCCGTCGGTTCAACCGGCTGGCGCTGCGGGTCTTTCCGCATGGTGGAAGCCAGGGCTGCCCAGCCCGGACCCATCGTGCAGATGGTCGTGCAACCGGGCTGACCGTATCGCCGGTATCGGCCGCATTTGAAGTTGGTGACTGCTAGCTTCAATGCGGCGAACCAGCGGATTGCAGTGCCTGCCGGATAGAATCTGGCGTTTAAAGCCCGGTTTTCAGCAATCAGTCGCCCGCTTGTTGTACGCTGCCAACAGGGTGTCAGCCGGCGCTGACGTCTGTGTACAAGCTGTTGACAACTTTGCCGTGT
>JBBRVT010000117.1:0-10740 GCA_038246615.1 Burkholderiales bacterium | reverse complement strand
TGGCGGGCGCCGGCCTGCGCCAGCAGGGCGGCCATGGCCAGCCCGCCCAGCGGCTGCGCAGGCGGCTCGCCGTCGGGCAGCAGCAGCTCGCGCTGCACGAAGGCGAAGCACCAGGCCTCGGAAGACGGCGCGCCCGGGGGCTGGCTGGCGGGCAGAAAGAGCATGGTCGGCGGCAGTGTTCGGGGGGGAGCGGGGATAAGCGGGGGAGCGGGTGAGCGGGGGGAGCGGGGGTGAGCGGGGGTGAGCGGGGGCGGCCGGGCGGCCTGGTCGCCTGGTGGCCCGGTGGCCTTGTCGCCGGCGATCATCGCCGATCAGGCCGCGCCGGGCGGTTGCCGGCAGTTCAGCCCAGGACGCCAGGCGGCCGGAAGCCAGCGACGAAGCTGCGGTCGATGTGGTCCTTCCAGCGCCACACGCAGCGGCCGTCGGCCCACAGCCGGCCGCGGCTGGCGATGGCGCGGCCGTCGCCGGTGGCCAGCAGCACCAGAAAACGCCGCTGCGGCAGATAGCCCGCCGGCGCCGCCCGGCTGCCGAGCGCAACGCCCGGCGCGGTGTGCAGCGCGGCACGCAGTTGGCTGATCAGCACCGGCCCCATGCGGACCGCAAACACGCCGGCCTTGGGCAGCGGCGGGTGGAAGGCGGCGCAGTCGCCCACCGCGAACACCTGCGGGTGCGACACCGAGCGCAGCTGCGTATCCACCTGGATGAAGCCGCCTGCGTCCACCGCCAGCCCGCCGCGGCGTTGGGCATCCTGTTGCCAGGCATGGGCCTGCGCGCCGGTGGCCCACAGCAGCAGGTGCTGGCCGGCGGCCAGGGCCGGGGTGCAGGCGGTGCCCAGGTGCACCGGCGCGCCGATGCGCTGCAGCGCCCGCGCCGCCGCGCGCACCGCGCCGGGGGCCAGTGCGGGCAGCAGCGCCGGCCCGCGTGACAGCAGCTGCGGCTGCACCGGGCGGTCAGGCCGCAGCGCGCGCAGCCGGGCATGGGCTGCCAGCAGGGCCTCGACGCCGGCCGCGCCGCCGCCCACCGCCATCAGCCGCAGCGGCTGGCCTTCCGGGCCGGCGGCGTGGGCGGCCAGGGCGGCGTCCCAGGCTGGCTGCAGCCGTGCCAGCGGGCGCAGCGGCAGCACCGGCACGCCCAGGTCCGCAGGCGGCTGCAGGGTGGAACCGATGTTCAGCGACAACCAGTCCCAGGCCAGGGTCTCGCCGTTGTCGAGCCTCAGGGTCTGGGCGGTGGCGTCCATTGCCTGCAGCTCGGCCGGCAGCAGCCGGGCACCGGCGGCGGCGCACAGGGCGGCAAAGTCGATGCAGATCTCATCAAACCGGTAGGCGCCGCCCAGCCAGCCCGGCACCATGCCGGAGTAGGGCGCCAGCGGCCCGGGTGAGACCAGCAGCAGCTCCACGCCCGGTACCGGCTGGCGCGCCCAGTCGCGCAGCACCTGCGCATGGGCATGGCCGGCGCCCACCAGCACCAGGCGGGTCATCGAGCGGGCGCGTCGTTCAGCGCCCAGTCATAGTCGAGAAAGGCGATCGGCACCTGCGCGCTGCGCACGCGCTCGCGGTCGGCCGGGGCGTCGGCCAGCAGGTCGGCATGGCTGGCCAGAAAGCCCGGCAGCGAGGCAATGCCCTGGTGGCCCAGTTTGAAGTCGTCACCGTACCAGTCGAAGATCTTCGACACCGCCAGCCGGCTGCGGCCAGCATCCCAGCGGTTGCGGCTGCGGTCGGCCATGAAGCGCCGCGTCTGCTCGGCCAGTTGCGCGTCCAGCCGGTCGGGCACGAACGCCTCCTCGCGCAGCATCGGGCAGCCGATGCTGGCGCAGTTGACGGCAAAGTGGATGCGCGGGTCGTCGTAGCGGCCGCGTTCACGCAGGCGGCCGTGCTCGATGTCGTCCAGGGACAGCGTCTGCCCCAGCAGCGCAATCCACTTCGGCTTCCACGGGCTGCTCAGCAGGCTGCCCAGATCCTTGATCGACTGCAGGGCCGGGTAGCGGGTGAGCACCAGCGCCACCGTGAAGGCGTTGTAGGCATTGATCAGGAAGGCCATCTGCTGCGGCTTGCTGAAGGCGGCGAAGCTGGCCGCGTCCAGCGCCGACAGGCTGGCCAGGTAGGCCTGCAGCGCCGGCCTGTCGGCCGCCATGCCGGCATAGCGCAGCTGCGAGGTCTGGCCGCCACGCAGCAGCAGCACATGCTTCTTCAGCAGCGCGGTCCAGGCGGCGTGGCTGTGGTCGAAGGCTTGCGCTGCGGCTGGCGGCAGCAGCCCGGGCAGGGCGAGTGCGGCCAGCAGCAGCTGGCGGCGGCAGGGGCGTGGGGGCATGAAGGCTTTCAGGCTGTCGAGCAAGGGCGGGCAACGGCGTGGCGTGGCGCCAAGTCAAGCATGATGCCGGCATGCACGCCGCCTTGCACAGCCCCGCCACCACCGCGCCACTGCCGCAGGCCGCATGGGTGCAAGGGGCCGCCGGCTGGAAGCTGCAGCTGGCCGGTGCCTGGGGCCCCTTGCCGGGGGCGGCGCAGCCGGGCAGTGCGCGGGCGGGTGGTGCGCGGGCGGGTGATGCTGCGCCTGGCGCTGCGACGCCGGGCGGTGCGGCGCCACCGCCGTGGCCAGCGCCGCCCGACGGACTAGGCCCGCTGACGCCGGTGGGCTTCGACGCGGTGGCCTTGCAGGCCTGGGACAGCGGCCTGGCTGCGCACCTGTGGGCACTGTGCGCCGCGCTGGCGCAGCAGGGCGTGCCGGTGGTGCTGGACGGCCTGCCGCCAGGCCTGCGTGCTGCGCTGCAGCTGGCGCAGGCCGGCACCGGCGCACCAGCGCCTGCACCGCGCCCTGCAGCACGGCAGGCGCCATCCCAGGCCGCCATCACCGTGGCCTTCTTCGGCGAGGTGCTGCTGGCGCTGGGCCGCTGGCTGGGCGGGCGCAGCCGCCTGCGGGCGGCCGATGTGCTGCAGCAGCTCGACGAGACCGGCCCGCGCGCGCTGCCCATCGTGCTGCTGACCTGCGGCCTGGTGGGCCTGATGCTGGCCTACATGGGCGGCGCCCAGCTGGGCCGCATCGGTGCCCAGACCTACCTGGCCGACGTGGTGGCGGTCGGCATGGTGCGTGAGCTGGCGGGGCTGATGACGGCGGTGATCCTGGCCGGCCGGGTGGGTGCGGCCTTTGCCGCGCAGCTGGCCACCATGCAGGCCGGCGAGGAGATCGATGCACTGCGGGTGCTGGGTGTCGACCCGATCACCCACCTGGTGCTGCCCCGCCTGCTGGCCCTGCTGCTGATGGCGCCCGCATTGATGGCCTGCGGCGCGCTGGCCGGCGTGGCGGCGGGCTGGCCGCCGGCGGTGCTGGCCTATGGCGTCAGCTCGGCCGAATACTGGCACCAGGCGCTGCGCGCATTGAATTTCACCCACCTGTGGATCGGCCTGTTCAAGGGCATGCTCTATGTCGCCCTGGTGGCGCTGGCCGGCTGCCGCGAGGGGCTGCACGCCGGGCGCAGCGCCCAGGCGGTGGGCCAGGCCACCACGGCGGCGGTGGTCAAGGCCCTGGTGTGGGTGGTGGTCGCGGCCACCGGCACCACCATGGTCTTCACCAACCTGGGTTTCTGAGCATGGACCGCCTGCCCGCTGCCGCCGCCATGCCCCGGGTGCAGGTGCGCGGCCTGGCTGTCGAGGCCGGTGGCCGCCAGGTGCTGCAGGGGCTGAGCTTCGACGTGCAGCCCGGCGAAGTGCTGGCGGTCATCGGCGCCAGCGGTTGCGGCAAGAGCACGCTGCTGCGCCACCTGGTGGGGTTGCAGCGGCCTGCGGCCGGCAGCGTGCTGGTCGACGGCGAAGACCTGCATGCCGGTGACGCCGACCGCCAGGCGGCACGGCGGCGCCGCTTCGGCGTGATGTTCCAGGCCGGCGCGCTGTGGAGCTCGATGAGCCTGGGCCAGAACCTGATGCTGCCGCTGCAGCTGTTCACCACGCTGGACGCCGATGAATGCGCCCGCCGCGCCCGTTTCAAGCTGGCCCTGGTGGGGCTGGACGGCGCCTTCGACCTGGCCCCGGCGGCGCTGTCGGGCGGCAGGCGCACGCGTGCGGCGCTGGCCCGCGCTCTGGCGCTTGACCCGACGCTGCTGTTCCTCGACGAGCCCGGCGCCGGGCTCGACCCGCTCAATACCGCGCGGCTCGACGAGCTGGTGCGCAATCTCAGGCACCATCTGGGCACCACGGTGGTGATGGTCACGCACGAGATCGCCAGCATCTTCAGCGTGGCCGACCGCGCCCTGTTTCTCGACGACCAAGCCATGACCATGACCGCGCTGGGCCCACCGCAAGACCTGCTGCACAGCGGCCCGCCGGCGGTGCGCGCCTTCCTGCAGCGGGAGGCCGCCGCATGAACGGTGCGGCCTGGCGCGTGGGTGCGCTGGCGCTGGCCGGCATCGTGCTGCTGGGCCTGGCCGTCGCGGCGGTGGGCGGGCAGTGGTTCAGCCCGCGCGACCGCGCGGTGATGCGCTTCGAGCGGTCGGTCTATGGCCTGAACGTGGGTGCGCCGGTGGTGCTGCGCGGGGTGCGGGTGGGCCAGGTCACTGCGGTGGGCCTGGCACCGGCCGGCGCGGGCGGCCTGGCGATGCCGGTCACCGCCGAGTTCGACCGCGCCCTGCTGCGCGACGTGCTGGGCGCCGACGCCCCGGCCAGCGGTGCGGCGCTGCCGCTGCTGATCCAGCGCGGGCTGGTGGCACGGCTGGCCACCCAGAGCCTGCTGACCGGCCTGCTGTATGTCGACCTGGACCTGCAGCCCGGCCGCAGCATGGCGGCGGCACCGGCGGCACCGGCGGCATCGGCGGCAGCGGGCGCCGCGTTGCCAGCCATTCCCACCGAGGCCACCCGGCTGCAGACCCTGCAGGCGCAGCTGGAGGGGCTGGACCTGGCGCAGATCGGCCGTGACCTGGCGGTGGTGGCCGCGTCGGCGCGGCAGCTGCTGGCCGGGCCCGAGGCGCAGCTGCTGCTGCGGCGCAGTGCCGACGCTGCCGGGCAGCTGCAGCAACTGGCGCAGGCCCTGCAGCAGCAACTGCCACCGCTGGCCCGCAGCGCCGAGGCCACGCTGGCCGACACCCGCCGCCACCTGGCCACGCTGGCGCCGGCGGTGGCCCAGGCCACCGACCAGGTGGGCACCGCCGCGCAGCAGGTGGCCGCCGCCGCCTCTCAAGCCCAGGCGCTGGCGCAGGCCGGCCTGCCGATGGTGGCCGAGGTGCAGCGCGCATCGCTGGCCCTGGGCCAGGCCGCCGGCGCGCTGCGCGAGGCGGCGGCCGACGATTCCGCGCTGCGGCTCAACGCCGACCGCGCCCTGCAGGACGTGGCCGGCGCCGCCCGCGCACTGCGCGAGCTGGGCGAACTGCTGCAGCGCCAGCCCGATGCGCTGCTGCGCGGCCGTGCCGTGGCGCCCTGATCCACCCCCACCACGCACCCCACCACGCACCCCACCACGCACCCCAACGCACTCCCCAACGCATACCCAACACGCGCCTCACCGCACACCCCACCTCACACCCTGACCCACGGCCCACGATGCGCCCGCTGCCCCCTCTCTCGCCCCGGCCTGCGGTCGGCCGCCTGTCGTTCGCATCCCTGCTGGCGGCGCTGCTGCTGGCCGCCGGCTGCGCCAGCCCCTTGCCGCCGGTGCAGTGGGTGCGCCTGCCGGCGCAAGCGCCGGATGCACCCGCCGTGCCGCGCCCGCCCGGCGGGCCGGCCTGGCAACTGATGTCGCCGGTGCTGCTGCCCGGCCACCTGGACCGCGACGCCCTGCTGGTGCCGCAGGGCCAGGCCGGCCTGCAGCCGCTGGGTGGTGCGCGCTGGGCCGAGCCGCTGCGTGATGCGGTGCCGCGCCTGCTGCGGCAAGATCTGGCGCAGTTGCTGGGCGCGCCGCTGTGGGCCGCGCCGCTGCCCCCGGGCGTGCGGCCGGCGCGGCAGCTGCGGCTGGAAGTCACCGCGCTGGACGTCGCCGACGGTGGCCGCAGTGTGCGGCTGCAGGCCCGCTGGAGCCTGGCCGACCCGGCCGGCGCCTTACCGCCGCAATTGGGCCAGGCCGGCTTCAACACGGCAGCCGATGGCAGCGATGCCGACGCGCTGGCCGTGGCGCACCGGCGCGCGCTGTGGCAGCTGGCCCAGCGCATCGCCACCACGCCTTGAATTCCAGATTCAGCCGGCGTGCAAGGCCCGCAACGCGGGCGTTGCCGCCAGCGTGGCCCGGTAGCCGGCGTCGATGGCCTGGCGCTTGAACGCGTCCGACAGGCTCACCCAGTAGCCGAAGTCGGGGTGCAGCAGCAGGTCGGCCAGGCGGGCATCGGGGGCGGTCAGTGCGCGCTTGCGCAGGTCGCCGTCGCGGTAGCGCTGCGCGCCTTCGGGTGCGCGGCCCTCATGGGCAGATGCATCGACCGCCAGCACCCGGATGGCGCCGGCTGCACGTGCCAGCCGCACCGGCAGCGGCATGCGCTGGTCGGCGTCGGCAAAGGCCTCGCCGCGGATGGTGACCGGCGTGAACTGGCCCTCGATCGCACCGGCTGCCTGCACCGCCAGGCCGGCATGGCCGCGGTTGAAGCCCAGTACCGCACCGTCGCGCAGGCGCTGCACGGCGCACAGCACCGGCGTGGGCAGGGCCTGCAGGGGCAGGCCGCCGACGGCTTGGTGCACCCAGTCGGCCAGGCCGGTGGCGGCCCAGCGCTGGCGGCTGCCCGGCGCCCAGCGCACCAGCTGCCAAGGCTGCAGCTCCAGCGCGGCGCGTTCGATCGCGCGCGCCGGCATGCCGGCGGCGCACAGCGTGCCCACCAGCGCACCCACCGACGCACCGACGATCAGGTCAGCCCGCAGGCCCAGTTCGTCCAGCGCCTTGAGCACGCCC
This sequence comes from Burkholderiales bacterium, assembly GCA_038246615.1. Taxonomy (GTDB): domain Bacteria; phylum Pseudomonadota; class Gammaproteobacteria; order Burkholderiales; family Burkholderiaceae_C; genus Pseudaquabacterium. Next base: position 3,888 of record JBBRVT010000117.1, on the reverse strand, counting down.
ACGTGCACATAGCCGCGCGGCCCGCCCGAGCTGAACACCCAGGCCACCCGCGGCGGGCTGGCCAGCGGCACGGCCTCGGGGGCGTCGGCGCCGGCGTGGTCCTGCCCGGCCTGCAAGGTGCAGCCCGGCAGCAACAGGCCGCCCGCGCCCAGTGTGGCGCCCAGTGCCGCAGCCCTGCGCAGCCAATGGCGCCGGGCGCTGTCGATCAAGGCTTGCGCGCGCGCGCCTCGGCCACGCGCCGGGCCAGTTCTTCGCCGCTGGCGTAGTGCGGCACGCGGAACACCAGCCGCTTGCTGCGCTGCCAGATGCTGTTGCTGCCGGCCACCTCGTCGGCCCAGTACTTCTCGGCCAGCGTGCGGTTGCCCGGCACGTCGAGCAGGAAGGCGTCGCGCGAGCCGGCGCCGCCGAAGATGTAGAGCTTGCCGTCGACGATGCGCCAGCTGTCGGCGTCACCGCCCCAGGGGATGCCGTAGACGATGCCGTTGGCGCAGAAGCCGCCGTACTGCGGCATGTAGGTCTGCGGCGCGGCGTCGAACAGCACCTTGTGCGCGGCGCTGGCGAAGTGGAAGGTGACGCCCTGGTGCTGGCTCTTGAACTGCGGCTGGCCCATGGCGTGGCGATTCTGGGTGAAGTAGGCCACCACGTCATGGCCGTCCAGCATCACATGGGCGTCGCTGCCGATGGCGCTGGCGCGCACCGGTGCCAGGGGCGAGTCGGGGTTCTGCGCGCGCAGCGCGGCGCAACCGCCCAGCAGCAGGGTGGTGCTGGCCAGCACGGCCAGGGCCAGTCGGCGCCAGGCGGGGTGAAGAAGGCTTGCAGTCATGGTTGGGCTCCGGGAACCAGTTGGTGGGGGGTGTCGGGCAGATCGATGGCGGTGCAAGCCTGCCCCGGGCGGTCAGCAGTGAGGCGGTCGGCAGCGAGGTGGTCGGCACCCAGGTGGTCTGCATAAGGCGCCGGCCAGCCGATGAGTGCGCTGGCGGCCTCGGCGCGGCGCTTCAGGTGGGCGGCGTCGCGGCCGTGCAGGTGCAGGATGCCGTAGCGGTGGCTGCCCAGCCATTTGAAGTCGCGCGCCAGCGCATGGCCGGTCTTCGGATAGAGAAACAGCAGCGCGTCCGGAAACCGCTGCGCCAGCGCCGCGCGCTGCGCCGCAGCCGGCATCGGCGGCGTCGTGCCGGGGCTGAACACCCGGTAGACCAGGCTGGCCGCCGCACCGGCCAGCGGCGCGCTGCGCGGCAGCGCGGCCGGGTCCTGCCCCTGTGCCAGCGCCAGCGACATGGCATGCGGGTCCAGCCCCTGCACCCGCCGGTAAAGGTCGGAGAACTGGCTGGCCAGCCGCGGGTTGACCTCGATCACCGTCAGCCGGTCGGTGGCGGGGTCGAAGAAGAACTCGATGTTGAACATGCCGTGGTCGAAGCCCACTGCCGTCAGGAAGCGTTGCGCCACGTCCAGCGCCCGGGCCTGCACGGCGGCGCCCAGCTGGCTGGGGTGTTCCCAGCGCATGAAGGCCTGGGTGCCCGGGTACATCACCGCGTCCACCACGCCCAGCGCATGCGCCTGGCCGCGCCAGACCCAGCCGTCGAGGTTGAACTGCGCCGCCTGCACCGGCGCCTCGAGCATCAGCCGGTGGGCGCTGCCAGCCTGCGGCAGGCGCTGGCGGACCACCCGCTCGAAGGGCTCGACCAGGTGGCGGATCACCCACAGCTCGCGCCGACCGAAGCGGGTGTGCTGGTGCAGCTCGGCCTGGCTGTCCACCCGGCGGGCCAGCACCGAAAAGGCCGCCTTCACCGGCTTGACGTAGGTGGGGTAGGCCAGGCCGTCGGGCACCGGGCCGCCGTAGGCGGCGTCCAGGGCAGAAAACCGGAGGTTGGCCTCGGGGCACACCTGCTGCATCACCTGGCGCGCATGCAGCTTGTGCTGGCAGGCCAGCACGGCGGCCACCGGCGTGCCGGGCAGGCCGGTCTGCTCAGCCACCAGCGCGGCGGCCAGGGCGCCGAACTGCTCATGGTGCGACACCACGCCGGCCCAGCCACGCGCCCGGGACCGCCGCGCCTGGCGCGCCGCGAAACGCTGCAGGTCGAAGCCGACCAGCCGGGCGTTGCTGGGGAAGGCGAACAGGTCGAAGCCGGCCGTGTCGAAGCGGAACCGGTCGGCCAGCCGGCCGAAGCCCAGCGCGTCCCAGTCATGGTTGAACAGCACGCCGATGCGCGGCTTGGCCATGTCAGTCGGCATCGCGCGCCAGCCGCAGCCCGCTGAACTGCCAGCGGGCGTCCGTCGGGAAAAAGTTGCGGTAGCTGGCGCGGATGTGGCTACGTGGCGTGGCGCAGGAGCCGCCGCGCAGCACCATCTGGTTGACCATGAACTTGCCGTTGTACTCGCCCACCGCGCCGGCCCAGGGGCGGTAGCCGGGGTAGGGCGTGTACGGGCTGGCGGTCCATTCCCACACATCGCCGGCGAGTTGCTGCAGCCCGGTGGTGATGGTGGCGGTGGCGGTGGCGGTGGCGGTGGCGGTGGCCGGCGCCGGCAGCGGCCGCAGCGCGCCGGATTCCAGCAGATTGCCGGCGGCCAGCGCCTGCGGCCATGCAGCCTGGGCGGCATGCTCCCACTCGGCTTCGGTGGGCAGGCGCGACGGGGTCTGGCCAGGGTGCTGGGCGGCATGCCAGCGGGCGTAGGCGTCGGCCTCGAACCAGCTGATGTGCGCCACCGGCGCATCGGCTTGCAGCGGCAGCAGGCCGCGCAGGGTGAAGGCCTGCCAGTCGGCGCTGGTACTGCCGATGGGGTTGCCGCCGGGGTTGCCGCTGGGGTTGCCACTGCGGCGCCAGTACAGCGGCGCGGTGATCTGCTGGCTGCGCACCCAGTCCCAGCCGGCCGACATCCACCAGCGCGGGTCGGTGTAGCCGCCGTCGGCGATGAAGGCGGCCCAGTCGCCCTGGCACACCGGCCGGCTGGCCAGCAGGCAGGGCTGCAGATGCTGGGGGTGGCGCGGGCGCTCGTTGTCGAAGGCAAAGCCAGCGCTGGCATCGCCGATGTCGACCAAGCCGCCGGGCCGGGCCAGCCAGGCTGCGGGTGTGGGTGCGGGTGCGGGTGCGGGTGCGGGTGCGGGTGCGGCTGCGGCGACTGGCGTTGAAACAGGCGCGGTCGTGGCCGACAACGGCAGGTACACCGGCGCCAGCGGGTTGCACGACAGCAAATGCAGCAGGTCGGTGAGGATCAGCTCCTGGTGCTGCTGCTCATGCTGCAGGCCCAGGCTGATCAGCTCGACCACCGCCGGTGCCAGCGGCGCGCCGAGCAACTGGGCCATCTGCGCATCCACCGCCGCGCGGTAGGCGCGCACCGTGGCCAGGTCGGGCCGGGTGACCAGGCCGCGCTGGGTGCGCGGGTGCTGGGCGCCCACGCCGTTGTAGTAGCTGTTGAACAGCACCCGGAACGCCGGGTCGAAGGGCTGGTGGCCGGGCAGATGGACGGCCAGCACGAAGGTCTCGAAGAACCAGGTGGTGTGGGCCAGGTGCCACTTCACCGGGCTGGCGTCGGGCATCGACTGCACCTGGCAGTCGGCCTCGCTCAGTGGCCCGGCCAGCGCCAGGGACTGGGCGCGCACGGTGGCAAAGGCATCGGCGATCGGGTGGTGGCTGCGTGCGTTCATCAGATCAATCATTCAATCCATCAGTTCGGCTGGATGCCGGGCGTTGCGTCAGGTGGGCGCGCGGGAGGCCAGGTGCATGCCCACCACGCCCAGGATGATCAGGCCGGCGCTGGCCACCTTCAGTGCGGCGGCCGGCTCCTGGAACCACAAGTAGCCGATCAGGGCGGTGGCCAGCGTGCCCACGCCCGACCACACCGCATAGGTGACGCTGAGCCCCAGCACCCGGATCACCATCACGTTGAGGCTGA
>JBBRVT010000116.1:0-10751 GCA_038246615.1 Burkholderiales bacterium | reverse complement strand
GGCCTGAGCGGCCAGCAGGCCAAGGTGCTGGCGCAGGAGCTGCGCGCACTCAACTGCCGCAGCCCGCTCAACAGCTTCGGCATCTGGATGCTGGGCCCGGCGCTGTTGCAGTTCGGCACCGAGGCGCAGAAGCTGGAGCACTTGCCGCCCATCGCCCGCGGCGAGATCCGCTGGTGCCAGGGTTACAGCGAGCCCAACGCCGGGTCCGACCTGGCCAGCCTGGCCACCCGCGCCGAGGACCGTGGCGACCACTTCGTCGTCAATGGCCAGAAGATCTGGACCAGCTATGCCGACAAGGCCGACTGGATCTTCTGCCTGGTGCGCACCGACACCGCCAGCAAGCACAACGGCATCAGCTTCGTGCTGTTCGACATGGCCAGCCCGGGCGTGCGCACCCAGCCGATTGCGCTGATCTCCGGTGCCAGCCCGTTCTGCGAGACCTTCTTCGACGACGTGCGGGTGGACAAGCGCAACCTGGTGGGCGGGCTCAACAAGGGCTGGGACGTGGCCAAGGTGCTGCTGGGCCATGAGCGCGCGATGATCGGCAGCATCGGCGACCGCGCCGCCGCCAAGCCGCTGGGGCAGCAGGCGGCCGCCGCCATCGGGCTGGATGCGCAGGGCCGGCTGGCCGACCCGCTGCTGCGCGCGCAGATCGCCGAGTTCGAATGCGACGAGGCCGCCTTCCGCGCGATGATGGAGCGCGCTGGCGACTTGTCGAGGGGCAAGCAAGCCCACCCCGGCCTGCCGTCGATGCTGAAGTACTACGGCGCCGAGCTGAACAAGCGCCGCTGGGAGTTGCTGATGGCGGTGTACGGCGCCGACGCGCTGGAATGGGACAGCGACCGCAGCCGCCACGGCGACCGCGCCCGCACCTGGCTGCGCACCAAGGCCAACTCGATCGAGGGCGGTACCAGCGAGGTGCAACTCAACATCGTCGCCAAGCGCATCCTCGAACTTCCCGGGGTCTGACCATGGCACTGATGCTGACCGACGAACAGACGCAGCTGCGCGACAGCGTGCGTGACTTCCTGTCCGAGCAGAGCCCCGTCGCCGCGCTGCGCCAGCTGCGTGACAGTGCCGACGCCAGCGGCTTCTCGCGCCCGCTGTGGGCCCGCTTTGCCGAGATGGGCTACTGCGGCATGCTGGTGCCCGAGGCGCACGGCGGCCTGGGGCTGGGCCATGTGGAGGCCGGCGTGGTGATGGAGCAGATCGGCCGGCAGCTTTGCGCCAGCCCGCTGCTGGCCTCGGGCATCGTCGCCAGCACCGCGCTGAAGCTGGCCGGCAGCGCCGCCCAGCAGGCCGCCTGGCTGCCGCGCCTGGCCGCTGCCCAGGCCATCGCCACGCTGGCGGTGGACGAGCGCGCCAAGCACCGCCCGCAGGCGCTGGCCACCAGCGCGCGCGCCGAAGGCAGCGGCTGGGTGCTGGACGGTGCCAAGACCCTGGTGCTCGATGGCCATGTGGCCGACCTGTTCATCGTGGCTGCGGCGCTGCCCAGCGGTGCCACCGGCCTGTTCCTGCTGCCTGCCGGAACGCGGGGCCTGGCGGTGGAGCGCACGGTGATGCTCGACGCCCACAACGCCGCGCGGCTGCAGTTGCAGGCGGTGCAGCTGGGCGCCGACGCCCTGCTGGGCAAGCCTGAGGCCGGCGCCGCCACCCTGGACGCCACGCTGGCGGCCGGCCGCTGCGCCGCTGCGGCCGAGTTGCTGGGCCTGGCAGACGAGGTGTTCGCCCGCACGCTGGACTACATCAAGCAGCGCCGCCAGTTCGGCAAGCTGATCGGCGAGTTCCAGGGCCTGCAGCACCGCGCTGCGGTGCTCTATGCCGACCTGGAGATCAGCCGCGCGGCCCTGCTGCAGGCCCAGCAGGCGCTGGACGCCGACCTGCACACCGCCGCGGCATCCACCAAGGCGGCCGTGGCCGTGGCCAAGGCCCGCGCCGGCCGCACCGCCACCACGGCGGTGCAGGAAGGCGTGCAGATGCACGGCGGCATGGGCATGACCGACGCCTTCGACATCGGCTTCTTCATGAAGCGCGCCCGGGTGCTGCAAGAGCTGTGGGGCGACAGCCATTTCCACGCGGATGCCTTCGCGACACACCAGGGTTACTGAACCCCGGCAGCCTCGCGGACTCCCAGACTGACCTCAACGAAAGAGAGACCCCATGACCCAAACTGTCAGCGTCCGCGTGCAAGGCGCGGTGGCCGTGCTCAGCATGGACCGGCCGCCGGTCAACAGCCTGGGCCATGACCTGCGGGTGGGCATCGCCGACGCGCTGGACCTGGCCAATGCCAACCCGGCGGTGCAGGCCATCGTGCTCACCGGCACCGCGCGCGCCTTTTCGGCTGGCGCCGACGTGACCGAGTTCGGCACCGCCAAGGGCGCCAAGGAGCCCAACCTGCGGGTGGTGATCTCGATGCTCGAAGACAACCCCAAACCGGTGGTCGGCGCCATTGCCGGGCAGTGCCTGGGCGGCGGGCTGGAGCTGGCCATGGGCTGCCACTTCCGCGTGGCCGCGCCCGACGCCCAGCTCGGCCTGCCCGAGGTGAAGATCGGCCTGCTGCCCGGCGCCGGCGGCACCCAGCGCCTGCCGCGGCTGATCGGCCTGGAAGCCGCGCTGAACATGATCGTCAGCGGCGCGCCGGTGGCCGCCGCCAAGTTCGCCGGCACGCCGCTGGTCGACAAGGTGATCGACGGCGACCTGGTGGCCGGCGCCATCGCCTTTGCCGAAGAGGTGATCGAGAAGAAGCTGCCGGCGCTGCGTGCGCGCGACCGCAAGGTGAGCGACCCGCAGGGCGAGGCCTTCCTGCAGTTCGCCCGCAACACCGTCGGCGCGATGGGCAAGCACTTCCCCGCGCCGATGAAGTGCCTGGAAGCCGTGGCCGCCAGCTATGGCAAGACCTTCGAGCAGGGCGTGGCCGCTGAACGGGAGGGCTTCCTGTCGCTGATGGCCAGCCCCGAGAGCAAGGCGCTGCGCCATGTCTTCATGGCCGAGCGCGCCGCTGCCAAGATCCCCGACCTGCCCGCCGACACCCAGCTGCGCCCGATCAAGAGCGTGGGCGTCATCGGCGCCGGCACCATGGGCGGCGGCATCACGATGAACTTCCTCAACGCCGGCATCCCGGTGGTGCTGCTGGAAATGAAGCAGGAGGCGCTGGACAAGGGCCTGGCCACCATCCGCCGCAATTACGACAACACCATGAAGAAGGGCAAGCTCAAGCCCGAACAGGTGGAGCAGCGCATGGCCGCCGTCACCGGCACGCTCAGCTACGACGGCTTTGCGAACGTCGACCTGGTGATCGAGGCGGTGTTCGAGAACATGGACGTCAAGAAGACGGTGTTCGAGACGCTCGACCGGGTGTGCAAGCCCGGCGCCATCCTGGCCAGCAACACCAGCTACCTGGACATCGACACCATCGCCGGCTTCACCAGGCGCCCGCAAGACGTGGTCGGCCTGCACTTCTTCAGCCCGGCCAATGTGATGCGCCTGCTGGAAGTGGTGCGCGGCGCCCGGACCGCACCCGACGTGCTGGCCACCAGCATGGCGGTGGCCAAGACCATCAAGAAGATCGCGGTGGTCTCGGGCGTGTGCGACGGCTTCATCGGCAACCGCATGCTGGCGCGTTACGGCGCAGCAGCCCAGGGCCTGCTGAACGCCGGCGCCCTGCCGCAGCAGGTGGACGGCGCGCTGCAGGCCTTCGGCCTGGCGATGGGCCCGTTCCGCATGGGTGATCTGGCCGGGCTGGACATCGGCTGGGCCACGCGCAAGCGCAAGGCCGCCGAGGCTGGTGTGGAGATGAAGCCCAACGTGGCCGACAAGCTGTGCGAGGTGGGCCGCTTCGGCCAGAAGACCGGCGCAGGCTACTACCGCTATGAAGCTGGCAAGCGTGACCCGGTGCCCGACCCGCTGACCGAGCAGCTGATCGCCGATTACCGCCAGGCCAACGGCATCAAGCCGCGCAAGATCAGCAACGACGAGGTGGTGGAGCGCTGCATCTTCGCGCTGGTCAACGAAGGCGCGCGCATCCTGGAAGAAGGCATCGCCGCGCGCGCCAGCGACCTGGACGTGGTCTACCTCAACGGCTACGGCTTCCCGCTGCACCGCGGCGGCCCGATGCTGTATGCCGACACCGTGGGCCTGCCCAACGTGGTGCGCGCGCTGCGCCGCTTTGCCGCCGAGCCGGGGGCCGATGCCTCGTGGCAACCGGCGCCGCTGCTGGTCAAGCTGGCCGAAGAAGGCCGCACCTTCAACTGATGGAGACCATGATGAACCACGACCACCTTGATCGAAGCAGCCGGGCCCCCTTGGGGGGCCGGTTGACGTACCCGTCAACCGGGGGGCAGCAATGATCGATGCTGTCATTGTTTCAACCGCACGCACCGGCCTGGCCAAAAGCTGGAAGGGCGCCTTCAACATGACCTATGGCGCCACGCTGGGCGGCCATGCGGTGCAGCACGCGGTGGCGCGTGCGGGCATCGACCCGGGCGAAGTCGAGGACTGCATCATCGGCGGCACCTTCGGTGAAGGCACCACCGGCGGCAACATCGCCCGCGCCATCGCGCTGCGCGCCGGCCTGCCGGTCACCACCGCCGGCCTGACCATCAACCGCTTCTGCTCGTCGGGCCTGCAGGCGATCGCGCTGGCCGCGCAGCGGGTGCTGACCGAAGGCTGCCCGGCCATCGTCGCCGGCGGGGTCGAATCCATCAGCTGCGTGCAGAACGAGGCCAACAAGCACATGCGCGTGGACCCCTGGCTGATGGAGCACAAGCCCACGCTGTACTGGAACATGCTGCAGACGGCAGAGCAGGTCATCAAGCGCTACGACATCCCGAAGCTGGCGCAAGACGAATACGGCGTGCGCAGCCAGCAGCGCGCCTTTGCCGCGCAGCAGGCGGGCAAGTTCAACGACGAGATCGTGCCGATGACCACCATCATGGGCGTGGTCGACAAGGCCAGCGGCCGCATCACCCGCAAGGAAGTGACCATTGCCGCCGATGAAGGCATCCGCGGCGACACCACGCTCGAAGCCGTGAGCGGCCTGCGCTCGGCGCTGCCGGGCGGCATCGTCACCGCCGGCAATGCCAGCCAGTTCAGCGACGGCGCCAGCGCGGTGGTGGTGATGAATGGCCAGCGCGCCGAGCAGCTGGGCCTGCAGCCGCTGGGCATCTTCCGCGGCTTTGCGGTGGCCGGCTGCGAGCCCGATGAAATGGGCATCGGCCCGGTGTTCGCCATCCCCCGGCTGCTGCAGCGCACCGGGCTGAAGGTCAGCGACATCGGCCTGTGGGAGCTGAACGAGGCCTTCGCCTGCCAGGTGCTGTATTGCCGCGACAAGCTGGGCATCCCTGATGAATTGCTCAACGTCAACGGCGGCGCCATCGCGGTGGGCCACCCCTACGGCGTGAGCGGCGCGCGCCTGACCGGGCATGCGCTGATCGAAGGCAAGCGCCGCGGCGCCAAGTACGTGGTGGTGACCATGTGCATCGGCGGCGGGCAAGGCGCAGCCGGCCTGTTCGAAGTGACATGAGCGGAGCCGGCGCCATGACGATGCAAGCCCTGGTCACCGGCCCCGGCCGGCCGACCCCACCTGTGGCCACGCTGCGCACGCCGGGGCTGCCGCTGCCGGCCGGCGCCGTGGCGCCGCTGGCACTGCGGCCGCTGCCGCACCATCCGCCCGGCCTGCGCCCGGTGGAGAGCCAGCGCATTGAATCCGGCGCCTGGTTCGCCGGCCTGTCGGCCAACCTGCGCGCGGCCATCCTGGCCGAGGCCCGGGTGCAGCATGTCAAGCGCGGCACGCGCCTGGTCGAGCGTGGCGGTCATGCCACCCACTGGGTGGGCGTGGCCAGCGGCGCGCTGGGCCTGGCCACCAACTGGCGCGACGGCCGCGCCTTCACCCTGGAACTGCTGGGCCCGGGCGACTGGTACGGCGACATCGCGCTGATCGACCACAGCCCGGTCGAACTGGACATCGTGGCCCAGGTGCAGAGCACCGTGCTGATGGTGCCGCTGGCCAGCGTGCAGCAGCTGCTGAACAGCCAGCCCGAGCTGCGCCATGCGCTGCTGCAGCTGGACTGCCGGCGCCTGCGCCACATGTTCCGCCGGCTCGAAGAGCTGCAGACCCTGCCGCTGAGCCAGCGGGTGGCGATCAAGCTGCAGCGCCTGCTCAAGCAGTTCAGCCGGCAGCCGGTGATGGGCGTGGTGCCCACCGAGGCGCGCTTGATCGAGCTGTCGCTGACCCAGGGCGACCTGGCCGCACTGCTGTGCGCCAGCCGCCAGCGCATCAACGGCGTGCTGCGCCAGCTGCAGGCCCTGGGCGTGCTGGGCGGCAGCCATGGCCGCATCGAGGTGCTGCTGCCGCAGAAGCTGGCCGACGTGGCCAGTGGCCGGCTGGTGCTGGCCACGTCGGGCGGGTGATAGCGCCCCCAGACCTGCCGCTGCGCGCCAGGCCCCCCGAGGGGCGATGAGGAAACTTGGGAGCGGCCCGGCGTTTCCTCATGTGCACCCCCAGACCTGCCGCTGCCCGTCAGCCCTCCCGAGGGAGGGGCCGGATCACGGCTTGGCGACGTAGCGCACGCCGCGCGGTCGGGTTCGCGGGGCACGCTGGGGTCGGTGCCACGAGCAATGCCACGCAGGCTGGCAGCCGGCTGCAAGGGAATCAGCTGCAGGCCACCGTAGAACTCGATCTGCGGCCACCGCTTGCAGCGCCCGGCAATGCAGCCGCGCTCTGCGGGCCAGCGGGCGTTCTCAGCCGGTGCCGCCCACCTTGGTGACCAGCGGCGCCATCGACAACATGGTGGCCGGCCCGTAGATGGTGGCAAAGGCCACATCTTTGGCGTCGCGGCCGGTGGCCACCCGCACCACGTCGTCGATCGGCGACATGTGGGTGGCGTCGAACATCACCCAGCGGCCGCCCAGATAAGCCTCGAACACGGCGTGGAAGTCGGGCGGCGGATCGTCGAAGCGGGAGTAGCCCACCACCAGCCGCGCCGGGATGTTCAGCGCGCGGCAGAAGGTCACGCCCAGGTGGGCGAAGTCGCGGCACACGCCGGCGCGGCTGTTGAACACATCGCGTGCCGTGGTCAGTGCATTCGAGGTGCCCAGCTGGTAGTGGATGTTCTGGTGGATCCACTCGACCACGGCCTGCACCCGGCACAGCCCGCGTGGCAGCTGGCCGAACATCTGCTGTGTCACCTGGCTCAGCGCGTCCGACTCACAGTAGCGGCTCGCATTCAGGTTGTGCAGCAGGTCGTCGGGCAAGGCGGCGATGGGCACTTCTTCGGCATCGGGGTCCAGCGGCTGCACGGTGCGCTGCACGCGCGCCTGGTAGCGCAGCGTCACCGGTCCGGTGTCGGCATGCAGGCGCAGAAAGCGGTGGCCGATGTAGGGGTCGGCATACACATGCCGCGGCAGGTCGGGCGTGATCACCAGCGACTCCTGAATCACCGCCTGGTCCATGCCGTGCAGCGCATGGATCTGGAACAGGAAATCGGCTGGCCCGAGCACCTCGTACTGCAGCGTGCAGTCGATGTCGAAGGTCTGCGACACCGGCGCGTCCGGCCAGGTGGCGCGCTGGGTGTAGATGATGGCGCTCGGCGAGTAGGCGGCGGCGCCGGTGCCGGTGCTGCTGGGGCTGTTGGGGCGGTTGAGGCTGGTGGGCACGCGTCTGGCCTCCGTGAACTGGGCTGGGGTGGGCTGGGGCATCGCGCCTGAGCGCAGCCTGCATTTTCGCGCTGTGATTGCACCGCACGGCACCCGGCTGCGGCATCGGTGCGCTGCCCGGACGGGGGTAGGACAAGCGCCACATGAGGAAACGCCGGGCCGCTCCCAAGTTTCCTCATCCCCCTCGGGGGGCCTGACGCGCAGCGGCTGGTCTGGGGGTGTTACCTGGCGCTTAGCTGCCTGGCGGCACCGGTGGCACCGGCGGCACCGGGGGAACTTGGCCGTGCGCCTGCATCGCGTGCCGGCAGATCGCCCCGGGCGTGGCCATCCACACCTGCCTGGCGTCCCGCGCGGCGGCCACCGCCTGCAACGCCCGGCGCAGGTGGCGCAGGCGATAGGGTTGGCCGACGATGTAGGGGTGCAGCGCGATGCCCATCACCAGCGCCGGCGCGTCGGGTGCGCGGGTCTGGTCCAGCATCTCGGCCAGGTGGTCGATGACCAGCTGGGCAAAGTCCTTGCCGTCCATCTGGCGGGCGATGACCATCGGGATGTCGTTCAGCTCTTGCGGGTAGGGCACGGCCCACAGCGGCGTGCCACCGCGGGTGCGCATCGGCAGCGGCTGGTCGTCGTGGCACCAGTTCAGGGTGTAGCCGTAGCCGGTCTCGGCCAGCAGGTCGGGTGTGTGCAGGCTCTCCGAGATCCACGGCGACAGCCAGCCGGCCGGCGTCTGGCCGCTGTGCGCCTGCATCAGCTGGCGGCAGTGCAGCAGCAGCGCATGCTCGTCGGCCTCGGTCAGCACGCCCTGCCGTTCGGCATTGCTGTGGCCATGGCCCACCAGCTCGTCGCCGCGCGCCACGCAGGCGGCCACCAGCTCGGGGCAGTGGTCGTACAGCGCGGTGTTGATCAGCGCGGCCGCAGGCAGGCCGAGCTGGTCGAACAGCTCCAGGCAGCGCCAGGCGCCGACCCGGTTGCCGTACTCGCGCCAGCTGTAGTTCAGCACGTCGGGCTGCGGGCTGGTCGGGCCGATGGCCGCGCCCAGCCCCTCGCCAAAGGCGAAGTGCTCGATGTTGAAACCCAGGTAGACCGCCAGGCCGGCGCCGCCCGGCCAGCGGTAGTGCGGGCGGCGGGTGATCGGCAGATAGTCGAAGCGGCCGTGCCCGGGCAGTGCGCCGGTGTAGAGGGCGGGCATGCCCGGGCTACAGCGTGGCCAGCCCGGCGCGCACCAGCATCCACTCGGCGCTGTCGTTCCAGACGTCCATCCGGGTGATCAGCCCGGCGCGCACCACATAGCGGTCCAGGTAGCGGTTGCCCTCGAAGGGCGTGCCGTCGGGCCAGGCGCCGTAGAGCGTGCCGATGCTGTAGACCACCGTCTCTTCCGGGTCGGGCGCACCAGCCTGGGTGCCATGCACCAGGATGGCCGACACCGTCTCGGTGCGCTCGATGCGCTTTTTCACCCACTGGTAGCGCCCCTGGTTGAAAGCGGTGCACTCGGTCGGGTCGGCCATCGCCCGGCCGCCGGTGAAGCGGATGGCCAGACCCGGCGCGGTGTAGCGCCGCGCGGCCACCGGGTCGGGCAGCATGATCAGCCGCAGGAACTCATCGACCACCGCAGCCGGGGTGGTCGGGGCAACAACAGCGGCGGTGGGTGCGGGCATCAGGTGATCACTTCGACATTGGAGGCGCGGGCGACGCTGCGCCAGTCGTCGATCTGGCTGCGCACCAGCTTGACGAAATCATCGCCGATCAGCTGCGGCTGGCGTGGCAGGGTTTGCAGGTCTTCCAGCCGCGCCGCCACGTCGGGCTTGGCCAGCATCTCGGGGATCAGCCCCGCCAGCCTCTGCGCGATGGGTGCCGGCAGGCCCTTGGGCGCCGACAAGCCCAGCCACTGCGAGCCGGTGAGCTTGGCGTAGCCCAGCTCGGCAAAGGTGGGGATGTTGGGCAGCGCGGCCAGCCGCTTCGGCGTGGACACCGCCAGCGCCCGCAGCGAGCCGGCCTTGAGCGTGGCCACGTTGGTGGTGATCGGGTCGAACACGCTCTCGATGTTGCCGGCCAGCAGGTCCAGCATCGCCGGCGCGCTGCCCTGGTAGGGCACATGGTCGTGGTTGGGCGCCTTGCCCTCGATCTTCAGCAGCTCGCCGTACAGGTGGTTGGCCGAGCCGATGCCCGAGGTGCCGTAGCGCACCGGCTTGGTCCGCGCCGCCTCCAGATACTGCGCCAGGGTCTGGAACGGCGACTGCGCGCGCACCACCAGCACCATCGGTGCCTCCACCAGCAGGCCCATGTGGGTGAAATCGGCCACCGGGTCGAACGGCAAGGTGCGCCGGGTGGCGGTGGCATACACATGCACCGCCGCATGGCTGACCAGCAGGGTGTAGCCATCGGCCGGCTGCTTGGACACATAGTCGGTGCCGATCAGGCCGCCGGCGCCGGCGCGGTTCTCCACCACCACCGACTGGCCCAGCGCCTGCGACAGGTGCGGCGCCAGCAGGCGCGACACCACGTCGACCAGCCCGCCGGGCGGGAACTGCGCCACCAGCTTGATCGGCCCGCGGGTCGGCCAGCCGGATTGGGCGCCGACGAAGGCGGGTGCGGCCAGCAGGGAGGCCCCTGCGGCAAGGATATGGCGACGCTTCATGAATGGCTCCGTGCGGTGCAGCGCTGGGCAGGCGCGGTGCAGGCGCCCGGACGGGCGCGGCCCGGGGCTCACTCAGCAAGACGGGTGCCAGCGCGGCCGGCGCCGCTGCGCCGAGGCTGCGTCAGGCCTTGGCCGCAGCCAGCCGCTGCAGCACCTGCTGGCCGCTTTCGGCCACCTTCTGCATCGTGGCTTCCAGCAGCGCCATCTCGCGCAGGCTCTGGGCGAATTCCTTGTACTCGGCGGCCTGGGCTTCGGTCCCCATCACCGGCGGGGCCATCGCCTGCAGCGCGCCCGACACTGCGCCGAAGCTGTCGCGCAGCCGGGTCAGTTGCTCGCGCAGCGCCGGGCCGGCATGGCCGAACATCGCGCCGTTGGTGGCCAGGGCGTCCAGCGTCTGCACCAGCGCGCCGAAGGCGCCGGATTCGCGCGCGGCCACCAGCTGGGTGTCCAGCCCGCGCTGCGC
>JBBRVT010000115.1:0-10794 GCA_038246615.1 Burkholderiales bacterium | reverse complement strand
GAAGTGCGTGGCCTTGGCGGCGCCGGCGTTGTCGATCGGGCCGTTGTTGGTGATGATGCCCACCGCATGGCCCTCGATGCGGGCATGGCCGCAGACCGTGGCGCTGCCGTAGTCGGCGCTGAACACCAGGAAGTCGCTGTCGTCGACGATGCGGGCGATCACCTGCAGCATGTCGACCGGTCGCTTGTGGTCCATCGGCAGGATGCCCAGCAGCTCTTCGGCATCGAAGCGCGGTGGCTGGAACGGGCGCGTTGCGGCACCCGACTGTGGCCAGTCGAACTTGGCCAGTACCTCGCGGGCGATGCGCAGCGCGTCGCGGTCGTCCTCGGCCATGTAGTCGCCCAGCCCGCTGACCTGGGTGTGCATCTCGGCGCCGCCCAGTTCTTCTTCGGTGGCCACCTCGCCGGTGGCCGCCTTCAGCAGCGGCGGGCCGGCCAGGAAGGCGCGCGAGCGGCCGCGCACCATGATGATGTAGTCGGACAGCCCGGTCTGGTAGGCGCCACCGGCGGTGGACGAGCCGTGGGTGACGGTGACCACCGGCAGGCCGGCGGCCGACATGCGCGCCAGGTTGCGGAACAGGCTGCCGCCGCGGATGAAGCCTTCCACCCGGTACTTCAGCAGGTTGGCGCCGGCGCTTTCCACCAGCTGCACATAGGGCAGGCGATTCTCCAGCGCCAGCTCCTGGATGCGCAGCGCCTTCTCCAGGCCGCCGGCCTGCATGGCGCCGGCGTCGATGCCCGAATCACTGGCGCTGACCATGCAGCGGATGCCGGCCACGAAACCAATGCCGCCGATCACGCCGCCGCCGGGCACGGTCTTGTCCTCTTCGGGCGTGTCGAGGCCGTAGCCGGCCAGCGTGGCCAGTTCCAACCAGGGCGCGCCGGGGTCGAGCAGCAGGGCAATACGCTCGCGTGGCAGCAACTGGCCGCGTGCCTCGAAGCGCTGGCGCGAGGCGCTGCTGGCGGCGATCGCCCGGCCCTCGGCGCTGCGCACCCGTGCCAGCAGCGCCAGCATGCCGTCACGGTTGGCCGCAAAGCCAGCGCTGCCGGTGGAGATGGTGGAGTCGATGATGGCCATGGCTCAGATTCCCAGCTGGCGCGCGGCCAGGTCTTTCATGATCTCTTCCGAGCCGCCGCCGATCATCATCACCTTCACCTCGCGGTAGATGCGCTCGCTCTTGGTGCCGCGCATGAAGCCCATGCCGCCCAGGATCTGCACCGCGCTGTCGGCGCACAGCTGCATGCAGCGGGTGGCTTCCACCTTGGCCAGGGCGATGCGCGCCACCCGCAGGTTGCGGTCGCCATGCCCGTTTGCCTCTGCCCAGGCCAGATCGTAGACATGGCAGCGGGCCACGTCGATGGCGCGCAGCATGTCCATCAGCTTGTGGCGGATGACCTGGCGCTCGCTCAGCGGCGCGCCGAAAGTCTGGCGCTGCCGCGCCCAGTCCAGCGCCTCGTCGAAGCACACCTGGGCATAGGCCACGGCCTGCGCGGCCATGCCGAGCCGTTCACCGTTGAAGTTGGTCATGAAGGTCTTGAAGCCCTTGTGCTCCTCGCCGATCAGGTTGGCCACCGGCACGCGGCAGCCGTCGAAGCGCAGGTGGGCGGTGTCGCTGGCCCACCAGCCCATCTTGTCGAGCCTGGTGCGGCCGAGGCCGGGTGTGTCGCCGTCGATCAGCAGGGCCGAGATGCCGTTGGCGCCCTTGCTGGCGGGGTCGGTGCGCACCGCCACGGTGATGAAGTCGGCGCGCATGCCCGAGGTGATGAACACCTTCTCGCCGCTGACGATGTAGTGCTCGCCGTCCTCATCATGGCCACGCACGGCGGTGGTCTTCAACGCCGCCACGTCCGACCCGCCCGAGGGCTCGGTGACGGCCAGCGCGGCGATCTTGTCGCCGGCCAGCA
Source organism: Burkholderiales bacterium (assembly GCA_038246615.1). Taxonomy (GTDB): domain Bacteria; phylum Pseudomonadota; class Gammaproteobacteria; order Burkholderiales; family Burkholderiaceae_C; genus Pseudaquabacterium. Next base: position 8,890 of record JBBRVT010000115.1, on the reverse strand, counting down.
CCGGCGGGATCACCCGCGCCTGCAGCGCCGCGCTGCCGAAGTGCTTGACCGGCGGCAGGCCGATGCTGTGCGACATCAGGCTCGCCGCCACGCCACCGGCGCCGGGCCGGGCCAGCTCTTCGCCCAGGATCAGATGGTAGAAAAGGTCGGCCGGCGTGCCGCCGAATGCCTCGGGGTAGTCCAGGCCCAGCAGGCCGATGGCCGCCGCCTTCTTGTACAACTCTCGCGGGAAGCCGCCGGCCTCGTCCCAGGCGCTGGCATGCGGCGAGATTTCAGCCGCCACCCAGCTGCGCAGGCTGTCGCGGAACTGCACATGCGCGGGGCTGAAGTAGTGCGGTGCAGGGGGTGCTTCTGGCAGGGACATGGGCGGCACCACGGACGATGGAGCGCCGATGGTCGGCGGCCGGGCCGCCGGGCGTCTTGCGGGAATTGGCTGATCGCCGCGTGGACATCGTTGGCCGCGTGGGCCGATTGGGCCGAATGGGCCGCGTTGGTCGCGTGGCTGGCGCCCGCCCCGCCCGTCCGGCGGGGCGATCGTCCGATCCGACGATGGTGGCCGCCCAAGGCCCTGGCCACACTGCGCTACCTTGGACGGCCGCTGGCGGGTCGTCACCGACCTGCGCTGACCGGAGCCCCTTGTATGACCACCCCTGCCACCACCGTCACCGACGCGCTGGAAACCCGCCTGTCGGTGCGCGACTTCCTGCCCGACCCGGTGCCCATGGACACCATCCGCCAGGTGCTGGCCACCGCCTCGCGCGCGCCTTCGGGCGGCAACGTGCAGCCCTGGCGCATCGACGTCGTCAGCGGCGCCCGGCTCGACGCGCTCAAGGCCATCATGCAGCGCCGCCTGGCCGAAGTGGCGGCCGGCGACCGGAGCGAATCGCCCGAGTACGACATCTACCCGAAAGAACTGGTGTCACCGCACCGCGACTACCGCTTCAAGATCGGCGAGGACATGTACGCCCGGCTGGGCATCCCGCGTGAGGACAAGGCCAAGCGCCTGCAGTGGTTTGCACGCAACTACCAGTTCTTCGGTGCGCCGGTGGCGCTGTTCTGCAGCGTCGACCGCCGCATGGGCCCGCCGCAATGGAGCGACCTGGGCATGTTCCTGCAGAGCGTGATGCTGCTGCTGCGCGAGCAGGGGCTGGACAGCTGCCCTCAGGAATGCTGGGCGGTCTACCCCAAGACCATCGGCGAGTTCATCGGCATCCCGGCCGAGCACATGCTGTTCACCGGCATGGCCATCGGCTTTCGCAACCCCGGGCACCCGATCAACGGCCTGCGCTCGGAGCGCGCGCCGGTGGACGCATTCACCACGTTCCACACCGGCTGAACCCAGGAACGAGGCCTGCAGGATATGCTCCGCGTCTGTGAACCCCTCCTCCAACCCCATCGTGTCCGACGAACCCACAGCCATTGGCCTGCGCGGCGTGCCGCTGTCGACCCTGGTGTACTGCAGCCGGGCCGCAGCAGAGGTTGACGATGCTGCAGTACAACAGATCGTCGACAACGCCCGCCGGGCCAATCCGGCATGGGGCATCACCGGCCTGCTGGTGTTCGGGGGGCAGCTGTTCTTCCAGTGGCTGGAAGGGCCGCCGGCCTCGTTGCACTGGCTGAGAGAACGGCTGCATACCGACAACCGACACCACGGCATGGTCGTGTTGAGCCAGAGCGACGACGTGCGCGAGCGACTGTTCCCCGACTGGAGCATGGAGCTGGTCGGCGCAGACAGCATCCGTGACGTGCTGCAAGACGCGATGAGCGAGCCGCACGACGACGCCACCCTGGCCACGCTGCAGGCCATGCTCGACGGGCTGGCTGCCGAAGGCCTCTGACAACGCGCGGCCCGGGCGCTCGAGCCGCCCAGTCGTTTTCAGCCTGACCATGCGTATTCTCAGCCCGCCCAGGCGGTCTCATAGCCCGGCTGGCCCGGCAGCAGCACCCCTGTGATCCTGCCCTCGGCACCCAGCACCACACGCGGATGGATGGCCGTCAGCGCGGCCTGCGCAGCGGCATGGGCCAGCAGATCGGCCACGGCGACAAACGGCGACAGCGATTGCACCGTGCTGACCGTGGCGAATTCCATGGGGAACGTACCCTGGCTGCGCGCCAGCAGCGCGGCTGCCGGCTGCACCCAGGCCAGCGTGGTGGTCTCGCCGGCATCCACCTCGGGCACCTGGCCCAGCGGCGCCCGGGCCACGAAGAACAGCGTGTCGAAGCGCTTGGGCAGGCCCACCGGCGTCACCCAGCGGCTCCAGGGCTGCAGGCAGCTGGTGGCCAGCGGGCCGCCCGCGTCAGACACCAGGGCCGCCAAGCGCTCGCCGGCATGCAGGCGGGCACGCAGCGGCGCCCAGCCGGCGGCAGGGGCGTGGTGATCCGGCGCGCCAAGCCAGAGGCCGCATTCCTCGAAGCATTCCCGCAGGCCCGCCACCGCAAAGGCCGCCGCCTGCGCGCCCACCCCGGTGACGCAACCGATGCGCTGGTGCAGCAGGTGGGCGGCTTCGTCGCAGGCAGCCATATGGTCGGCATCGCCATCGGCCGCATCGACCGCACCGCCGGGGAATACATAGGCCCCGGGCATGAAGCTGGCCTGCAGCGAGCGCCGCACCATCAGCACCTCCAGGCCGGCGGGGCTGTCGCGCATGACCAGGGTGGTGGCGGCCAGGCGCGGCGTGACAGTGGGCGGTGTGGCAGCAAGCATGTGTGGTGACGCAGGGATGGATCGAAAATTCTGGCGCAGCATGCACCGGCCCACGCCGGGTGGAGGCCCTTCAGCGCTGGTCGGCGCTGGTCAACGCCAGCCAGCGCCAGTCAGTCCCGGTCAGCGCCCGGCGATCGACCGGATGAAGGCCACCGTCTGCCGGGCGATCAGCTCTTTGTCGTTGTCCAGCGTCGCCACGTGGTAAGAATCATCGAGCCACTGCAACTCGATGCGCTTGGAGCCCAGACGCTGGGCGATCAGCGGGCCGTTGGTCGGGTCGACCACGTGGTCCTCGCGTGAGGTCATCACCAGCACCGGGCACTGGATCAGCGGCAACAGGTCATGCGTCACCGCCGCCAGCGCATAGATCTCGCGGAAGGCCGGCACCGGCACTTCCTTGTAGGCCAGCTCCACCACGCCTGGCGCCTTGATGTCCGAGCCGATGCCGGGCACGGTGGCCGGCATGTTGGCGTCGAAGGCCACGCTGGCCATGCCGGCATTGCCGATGCGCACCACGCCGTTGATCGGCACCGCGCCCCGGATCACGTCAGCGTGCCTGGCAGCGGTGTACAAGGTGAGCGTGCCACCCATCGACAGGCCCGCCATGAAGACCTGGCTGCAGGTCTGGCGCAGCGTGGCCAGGGCCTCGTCGACCGAGGCGATCCAGTCGGCGGCGGTGGTCTTGGCCATGGCCTCGGGCGAGATGCCGTGGCCGGCCAGGCGCGGCCCGATCACGGTGTAGCCGGCCGCATGCAGCTGCTCGCCGAGGTAGCGCATGCTCTGGGTGGTGCCGGTGAAGCCGTGGCACACCAGCACGCCGATGTCGTTGCCGGCAAAGAAGAACGGCTCGGCGCCGGGCAGGATGGTCTGGTCGGTCATGGTGGCTCCGCTTGGGGGTTAGGGGCTGGGGCTGGTAGCGGCAGGCGCTCAGCGCTTGTTGAGGCTGTAGGCCAGGGCGGCGGCGGCAATGATCGCGCCCTGCAGCATCAGCCGCCCGGGTTCGCCCAGGCCCAGGCTGGTGAGAAAGTTGAACAGGAAGGTGAGCATGAAAGCCGCCACCGCCGGCCCGACCATGCCGCCCTTGCCGCTGCCGAAATTGACGCCGCCCAGGATGGCTGCTGCCAGCGAGTTCAGCGCCAGGTCCTGCCCCAGGGTGACGCTGCCCTTGCCGACGAAGCCGACCAGGATGAAGCCGCACAGCACCGAGATCAGCGCCGAGACCACATGGCCGATGAAGATCACCCGCAGGTGAGGCAAGCCCGAGAGCGCGGCAGCCTGCGGGTTGGCGCCCACCGCGTCCAGGCTGCGGCCGTACACCGTGCGCCGCAGCAGCCAGGCCGCCGGCAGCAGCACCGCCAGCCAAACCAGCACCGGCAGCGGCACGCCGCCGATGCGCTGGCGCGCCAGGTCGCGCAGAAACTCCGGCGCGTCGCCTGGCGCGCGGAACTGCGACAGCGCAATGACGACGCCCAACAGGATCATCGCCATCGCCAGCGTGACGATCATCGACGAGGCCCGCGCCCGCACGATCAGCACGCCGTTGACCACACCGACCACCAGCCCCAGCAGCACGCACAGCAGCATGGACACGGCATCCGACACGCCGAAATAGCCGCTGGTCAGCAGGTAGGACACCGCCACGATCACGCCGCCCGAGGACAGGTCGATCGAGCGCGCCCGCATCACCAGCGACTGGCCGATCACCGCCAGCCCCAGCGGCGCGGCCTGGCGCGCGATCAGCGGCAGCAGCATCGCCGACAGCAGCTGCGGCCGCATCACCGCCGCCAGCAGCAGCAACAGCAGCAGCCCGGCATAGGCCGGCGGCAGGCCAACCGCCCAGCGCAGGGCCCGGCGCCAGCGCGGCGTGGCCGCTTCGTCGCGCTGACCGTCCGTCTGTGCGGCTGGTGTGGCGGTGCTCACAAGCCCACCATCTTGCGCCGTTGGACACACACAGCCGCCAGCAGCAACGCACCGGTGATGGCGCCGCGCAGGAACGGCGAAATGCCGAGCAGGTTGATGCCATTGGTGATCAGGCCCAGGCTCAGTGCGCCGGTCACCACCCCCACGATGCTGCCCACGCCGCCGGTCAGCTGCACGCCGCCCAAGGCGACGGCAGTGACCGACTCCAGGCCGAAGCTGGCGCCCATGGTCGGGTCGCCCGACGACACCCGGGCCGCCAGGTAGATGCCGGCCACGACCGCCAGCAGGCTGCAGGTCACATAGGCCGACACCACCACCGCCACGGCGCGCACGCCGTTGAGGTGTGCACTGCGGGCGTTGGCGCCCACCGCAAAGATGTGCAGGCCCAGCCGGGTGCGGTGCAGCAGCAGCGCCACCGCCGCAGCGCAGAAAGCGCACCACAACAAGGCCTGCGGCAGGCCGAACACGGTGCCGTTGGCCAACTGCCCCAGCCAGGGCGCCACCTGGCCGCCGGGGATGGGCAGCACCAGGTAGGCCAGCCCTTGCAGAAAGGTCATCGTGCTCAGGGTCATGATCAGCGGGTGGATGCCTGCCACCGCCACGCCCAAGCCGTTGACCAAGCCCACCGCCAGGCCCAGCAGCAACGCCAGGCCGATGCCCCAGAGCGGGTCAGCCTGGGTGGCCACCAGGCAACCGGCCAGGCTGACCACCGACCCCACCGACAGGTCGATGCCGGCGATGAGCGCCACCACCAGCTGGCCCAGGGTGACGATCAACAGCGCGGTGATCTGGCCGCTGACGTTGGCCAGGTTCTGCGGCGCCAGGAAGTTGGTCGCGCCCACCGCCAGGATGGCGAACAGCAGCAGCGGCAGACCGACGGTGTAGCGGCTGATGCCTGAACGGGATGCACTCATCGCAGCCCCTCGCCCGACGAGTACGTCGCCCGATCCCCCGAGGGGATGGCGGGCCGGCTTGGGAGCGGCCCGGCGCTCGGCCCGCCCCAGTGCGTTGATACAGGGCGTGTCATGCCACCACCTCGGACAGTGCCAGCGCCAGCAGGCTTTCTTCGGTGGCCGTGTCGGCCGGCACGTCGCCGACGATGGTGCCGGCCCGCACCATCAGGATACGGTCGCACAGGCCGATGAGTTCCAGCAGGTCCGACGACAGTGCCAGCACCGCGCCGCCCTGCTGCACAAACTCGCGCAGCAGGCCGTAGATCTCGGCCTTGGCGCCCACGTCCACACCGCGGGTGGGCTGCTCGATCAGCAGGGTGTCCACGCCAGCGGCCAACCAGCGGCCGATCATCACCTTCTGCTGGTTGCCACCGGAGAGTTCGCCTGCGTCCTGAGCCAGGCTGCTGGCCCGCAGTTGCAGCCGCTCGGCGATGCGGGTGACCAAGCCCAGCTCGCGCGGTGCCGCGCGCACCAGGCCCATGCCGCGCAGCGCGCCCAGCCACATGTTGTCGGCGATGGGCAGGTCGAGGTAGAGGCCTTCGAGCTTGCGGTCCTCGGGGATCAGCCCGATGCCCTGCTGCACCACGCGCACTACACCCTCGCGCGGGTCGAAGGGCCGGCCCGGGCCATCGGCCTCACCCGGGCCCTGGCGCAGGATGTCGCAGGCCTGCGGGCGCAACACGCCTGCCAGCGCACGCATGATCTCCCGCTGGCCCTGGCCCTCCAGCCCGCCCATGCCAACGATCTCGCCACGCCGCAGCACCAGGCTGGCGCTGGCGCCACCGGCCACCGGCGTGAGGCTGCGCACCTGCAGCGCCAAGGCGCCGGTCTGGCCGATCTGCGCCGCCGCGCGCGGCGGGAACAGCGCCTGCAGCGGCCGGCCGACCATCAGCGTGATCAAGCGGTCATGCGACAGCGCGGCGGTGGGTTCGGTGGCCACATGCTGGCCGTCCTTGAGCACGGTCACCGTGTCGCACAGGCGGAAGATCTCGTCGAGCCGGTGGCTGATGTAGAACACCAGCTTGCCCTGCACCTTCAGCGCGTGGATCAGTGCTTCCAGCTTGTCGACCTCGGCGCGGTTCAATGGCGCGGTAGGTTCGTCGAAGATGAACACCGAGGCATCGGTGGACACACCCTTGGCGATTTCGACGAGTTGCTGCTCGCCCACGCTGAGGCTGCCGCAGGCACGCTCGGCATCCAGGCTCAGGCCGATGCGCGCCAGCACGGCGCGCGCCTCGGCCAGCATCTGTGCGCGCAGCAGCCAGCCGCCGCGGCTGGGCTCGCGGCCCAGCATCAGGTTTTCGGCCACCGTCAGGTTGGGCAGCACCGTCAGTTCCTGGAACACGGTGGAAATGCCGGCCGCCCGCGCCGCAGCCGGGCTGTGCAGCTGCACCGCCCGGCCGCGGATCAGCAGTTCGCCGGCATCGGGCTGGTGCACGCCGGCCATCAGCTTCATCAGCGTGGACTTGCCGGCACCGTTCTCGCCGGTGATGGCATGCACCGACCCCGCGTGCCCTTGCAGGCTGACCTGGTGCAGGGCGCGTGTGTGGCCGAAGGTCTTGCCGATGGCGCGCACCGCAATCAACGGTGGCGCAGGCGCACCAGCCGCCAGAGCGGCTAAGGATACGGACAGCATGGGCGGCAGCGCAGGACGACCGACGATCAGCGCTTGAAGGTTTCCTTCAGCGTGGCCTCAGGCAAGGTCGACGGCAGCCAGTAGGCGTCGTTCAGGTCGGGCCGGAGGAACTTGTCGAGATCGGCCTGCGCGATGGCCGGCGGCGACGAGAAGTACGACCGGTACATCGGCTTGCCTTCGAGCAGCGCCACCGACGCACGCACCACCGCCGCACCCAGGCCGGGGGTGAACTGCGGCGCGATGCTCTTCACGCCGGTGGCCTTCCAGGCCCGCAGGAAGCCGTTGTTGCCCTCGCCGGTCATGGGCACCAGGGGCTTGCCGCTTTCCTTGAACACGTCCAGGCAGGCGCGGGTCATCTCGGCGCCCGAGAACCAGATGCCATCGACCTTGTTACCCGACAGCACCAGGTTCTCGCACAGCTGCTTGGCCTTGGCATAGCCCCAATCCCCGAACACCTCTTGGGTGATCTTGATGTCCGAGCCTGCCAGCGCCTTGCGGAAGCCGTTGTAGCGCAGGGTTTCTTCATCCACGCCCGCGATGCCGCGGAAGGCCCAGACGCTGCCCTTGCCTTTGAGCTCCTTGCGCAGGTATTCACCGCCCTGCTGGCCGAAGACCTCGCCGCCGGCGCCGATCTCCACCGTGGACTGCATGGCCTTGCCGAAAGCGCCGAACACCACCACCGGGATGCCGGTCTTGGCGGCCTTGTCGGCCAGCGGCGCGCCGATGGCTGCCGAGATCGGGCCGATGATGATGGCGTCGACCTTCTTGGTCAGCAGGTCTTCCACGTCCGCCACCTGCTTGGCGGCCTGCCAGTTGGCCTCGACGAAGATGAATTCGGTGATCTCCTTGCGCTGGGCAGCGGCGAACTTCATCTCCTGGATCATCTGCACGATCCAGGTGTTGCCGACGCCGCCGAAGGACACGCCGATACGCCAGGGGCCGGCCTTCTTGAACTGGTTGGGCTTGGTCTGCTCCTTGGTGGTGGGCAGCATCAGGCCGTTGGGCAACAACTCGACATCGGCAGCGGCCGCCGAGCCGCACAGGGCCAGCGCAGCCACCAGGGCGCCGAGTTTCAAGGTGGCGCGGGTTGTCAGGTCAGGCATGGGTGTCTCTTTCAGGAAAGGGGTGTGGGGCAGACTTGCATGCGTTCGGCGCCGCAACCGCTTTGGGGGTTGCCACCACCGCCTTGCCGCAAAGCGTTTGGAGCCGGTTCAGGCCCAAGCGCTGCGCGTTTCAAGCTCTGATGACGATGATTGTTCGTTTGGGCGCGTTTTCAGCTGTCGTTTTCCCTAATCGATGTTCGTTTGATTTCGATTGGAAGAACGACCGCCGACCGGCGCAGCCGCCGGTGCATCTGGCGCGCAGCCGGCAACCAGCCCAGGCGCGACCGGCGCCACCAGTTGATCAGGCCACGCACCCACTCGTCAGCCGCATAGGCGACCCACACGCCCACCAGGCCCCAGCCCAGGTGGGCGCCCAGCAGCCAGCTGCCGCCGGCCATCGCCAGCGCGAACGACACCGCGCCGGCCTGCACCGGAAAACGCGCGTCGCCGGCGGCGCGCAGCGCGTTCACCAGCACCAGGTTGAAGGTGCGGCCGGTTTCCAGTGCGATCGTCAGCCACAGCAGCAGGGCGCCGCCGGCGATGATCTGCGCATCGGCGGTGAACCAGCCCATCG
>JBBRVT010000114.1:0-10796 GCA_038246615.1 Burkholderiales bacterium | reverse complement strand
GCCAAGTCAGCAGCGCTCCCGTCCAAGCCGTCGTTCGTGGATCTGGGCCTGCTGGGCGGCGCCACACCTGCTGCAGCCGAGCACGCCGGGCTGAATCTGCGCATCGAATTGGGCGGCGGGCTCAGCCTGCACCTGGTGCGCCGCTGATGTTCTTCCCCGAGAGCCGCATCCGCGTGTTCCTGTACGGCCAGCCCGCCGACATGCGCAAATCCTACGACGGCCTGTACGCATTGGCCCGCCAGAGCTTCGAGGCCGACCCGCTGGCCGGGCACCTGTTCGTGTTCGCCAATCGGCGCGCCACGCAAATCAAGGTGCTGTACTTCGACCGCAGTGGCTGGTGCCTGTGGGGCAAGAGATTGGAGGCCGGCACGTTCGTGCGCAACTGGCTTGACACACGCAACGGGGAGATCGACTGCACCGCGCTCAAGCTGATGCTCGAGGGCATTGAAGTGGGGCGCCAATTCAAACGCTACCGGCTCAATTCAACGGGGTAACGGAGATGAATTTCAATTGGGCTAATTACCGTTTTAATGGGCGTCATTGGCGGGCAAGATATCGACATGTCGGCGGCCAATGCACAACAGGTTTTCACCGAGCAAGCGGTGGCCTCGATGTCGCTGCAGCACGTCGCGCAGCTGCTGCAGTCCAAGGCCGCAACCATCGCCACGCTGCAGCACCAGCTCGATTGGTTCAAGCGTCAGTTGTTCGGCAAGAAGAGCGAGCGTTTCGCCCCCGAGCCCGACCCGCAGCAAATGCACCTCGGGCAGATTCTGGACGCTCTTGCCGTGCCCCCCGAACAGCCCCAGGCCGGCAGCACCGTGCCAGCACACACGCGCCGCAAGACCCGCAGCGACTTCGCCGACGAGGGCCCCGACGCACCGTTCTTCGACGCATCCAAGGTGCCGGTGCAGACCATCACGGTGCCCAACCCCGAGGCACAGGGTCTTGCGCCCGAGCAGTACGAGGTCATCGGCGAGAAGGTCAGCCACCGGCTGGCGCAGCGCCCGGGCAGCTTCGTCGTCCTCAAGTATGTGCGCCCCGTCATCAAGCGCCGCGACACCCAGACCCTGCACTGCGCACCGGCGCCGGTTGGCGTCATCGAGGGCAGCCGCGCCGATGTGAGCTTCATCGTCGGGCTGCTGGTCGACAAGTTCCGCTACCACCTGCCGCTGTATCGCCAGCATCAGCGCCTGCTCGACTCAGGATTCACGCTCAGCCGGCCCTGGCTGACGCAGCTGGTGCAGCAGGGCTCGCAGTTGCTCGAGCCCATCTTCGACGCCCAGCTGGCCTCGATCTGCTCGGCCCACGTCATCACGATGGACGAGGTCCCCGTCAAGGCTGGGCAGGCCGGCAACGGCAAGATGAAGGCGACCTACTTCTGGCCCGTCTACGGCGACCAGGACGAGGTGTGCTTCCCGCACTTCGAGTCGCGTCGCCACGAGCACGTGGCGCAGGTGCTCGGAACCAAGCTCGCACCGGGCACGGTGCTGCTGTCGGACGGCTATGGGGCCTACGACGCCTACGCCAGAAAGACCGGCATCACCAACGCCCAATGCTGGGCCCACTCCAGGCGCGGCATCTTCGAGGCCAAGGATGCCGAGCCGCAGGCCGCAGGCCAGGCACTCGAGCAGATCGCGGCGCTCTACAAGGTCGAGGAGCACATCCGGGAACGCAAGCTCACGGGCGAGGCCAAACGGCTGCACCGATTGATGCACAACAAGCCGCTGGTCGACCAGTTCTTCGGCTGGGTTGACAAGCAGTTCGTCCAACTGGGCTTGCTGCCGAGCAACACGTTGACGAAGGCGCTGGCCAACGTGCACGAGCGTCGTGCGGGGCTGAGCGTGTTTCTCGATGACCCTGAGGTGGCCATCGACACGAACCACATCGAACGCGCCCTGCGCCCGATACTCACAGGCCGCAAAAACTGGCTCTTCTGCTGGACCGAAGTTGGCGCCAAGCATGCGGGTCTTGACAGATAGCCACCTGCCGGCTTCAGGGCGTCGACCCGTACACGTACCTTTTCGATGTCCGCGCTGTCCGCGATCAGCTTGGAATCGGTGTCCGCGATCAGTGGAATACGCATTTTTCAAAAATAGCTGCCGCCAACACATCGAATGAAGAACCTCCTCAAGCAGACTTTGGTGACCGGAGGGGCCGGATTTATTGGATCCCACTTATGCGATCGCCTCCTGACCGACGGCCACCATGTGCTGTGCGTGGATGACTTCTCCACGGGCGATAAAGGCAACATCAGTCACTTGTTGGGCAACCCTCGTTTCGAACTACTGCGCCATGATGTGACCTTCCCGCTGTATGTTGAGGTCGACGAGATATACAACCTGGCGTGCCCGGCTAGCCCGGTGCACTATCAGCGCGACCCGGTCCAAACGATCAAGACGAATGTGCACGGCGCCATCAATATGCTGGAATTGGCAAAGCGAACTGGTGCCAAGATTCTCCAAGCGTCGACCAGCGAGGTCTATGGCGATCCCGAAGTACACCCTCAACCGGAAACCTACTGGGGACGTGTCAATCCCATCGGAATTCGCAGCTGTTATGACGAAGGAAAGCGTTGTGCAGAAACGCTATTCTTTGACTACTATCGACAGCATCAGGCTCGGATCAAAGTGGTTCGAATTTTCAACACTTACGGACCGAAAATGCACCCTCAAGATGGACGCGTTGTCAGCAACTTCATCATGCAGGCGCTAAAGGGTCACCCCATTACCATTCATGGCGATGGATTCCAAACCCGATCATTCTGCTACGTCGATGACTTGATCGAAGGCATCATTCGCATGATGAATTGTTCCGATGATGTCGTAGGGCCGATCAACCTCGGCAACTCCGCAGAGCTCACCATAATGCAACTTGCCCAAGAAGTCCTGCGATTGACTGATTCGCCATCTAAGCTGAAGTTCCTTCCGAAACCTGAAGACGACCCTAGGCAGCGCAAGCCCGCAACGGAGCTCGCTCACCGCCTGTTGGGTTGGCAGCCGAGTGTGCATCTGCAACAAGGCCTCGCTAATACGATCGCCCACTTTAAATCGCTGTTGTAAGCCTGCTATGGCACAGAAAGTAGAGGAGACAGCTATAGGTGCTCAAACAATTGGAGTCCCTTCTTGGAAGAAGTCCGCGTTCTGGGATGTGTAGTTCGCGAAGCATCTGATCGCCGTGGCAGATGTCCGGGACCTTCAGTGCCACGAGGTCGCATCCACGCAGCTTGCTGTCGATACCCAAATTGAAGAGGGTGAGCTCACGCACTCGGTTCTACATCTGGAGACACGCGGAGTGCCCAGATGTCCTTGAACTTGAACAATGCCTTCTGACCGACGGTCTTGCCCTTGTTCCAGGGTGCGCGGTGACTGGAGTTGGTTGCAGTTTCCATGAGGGTCTCCCATCGAGTTGAGGGGCTACAAAGTCGGCCCTGCAAAACTGCTGCAGCCCGCATGAATCCTAGGTTTGTTGCGATTCTGTGACCCACGGGATCCTTCGGTAATCGATAATCTAGGTGTCGATTTCTGAGGGATTTCATGCATGGCTACCCCCGATTTCTTCCGCCCACGGCTGGACGCGATGATCGATCTGCGGCACCCGCTGGCGGTGCTGACGACACGGCTGCCGTGGGCTGCTATCGAGGTTGCGGTGGCGCCGAAGTTGGCGCGGCAAGCGCGCCCGGCCAAACAGGCCAGCGGCGATGACCTGGCAGGCGAGTACAGCGGGGAATTCGGCGGTGGCCTCAGCCCGGCGGGCCGGCCGCGACTGCCGGTCCGGGTAAGCTGCCAGCCCGCACGGATGTTGGCGATCAGCGCTTTGTGCAGGCTGGCTTTGCCGTGCATTGGCGTCAGGTACAGCGTCGTCTGGCCCCTGCTGTGCGCTGCCCGGCACACCGCCGCGATCAGCAATGGGCGGCTGGTGATGGCCTCCATCCTGGCTGTCGGGTTGGCGCTGCGGCAATACCAACTCCACCAGTTGTAGACCAGCGCGCAGGCCCGTGCCATGGTCTGGCAGCGGTTGATGTCCTGTGTAGTGAAGCCGCTCAGCCCCCACTGCTTCTTCAACGCGTCGAACCCGCTGACTTTGCAGATTCGGCAGTCGGCCCGGTCACGTTAGAGCTGGCCGATGGATTCGACGGGGAACTTTGCATCCGTGACCATGACTGCGTACTCCCACAACCGCTCGCCTTCGAGCACGCTCGGGCCAGCCAGGTCGAGCTTGAGCTGCTTGCAATCCACGCGCCGCTCGCGCGCGATCCCGCCCTTGATGCGCTGGCGCACGATGACCACCCGGCGCTTCTTGCTCCAGCCGTGCAGCTGCAGCCAGTCCTCCACCATCTGGCAGCCATGGTTGTCGGGGCGGCGCCAATCTTGCCGAGCGAACTGCATGGCCACCAGGCGCTGCAGGTTGGCCGTCTGGCGCAGACGCAGCAGGCAGGGCTGCGCTCGGTGCTCGAGTTCGAGCAAGATGCACTCGTTGCCGTAGCCGGAATCGCCTCGCACGAGGGCCGGGCGCTTGTCCCCCCAGTTCGTCGAGCAACCGACCCAGCGCGGCCTTGGCGTGCACGCTGGTGTGCTGCTTGCCCGAGCTGACCTGCACGTCCAGCACCAGGCGCAGGTTGCCCACCCAGAAGGTGTGCAGCACGTGGCTGGGCCGCCCTGGTTTGCTGGGGTTGTAGCCCAGCTCGGCGCCCTACTGGCGGCCGTACAGCGGCTTGATGCTCGCGTCGATGTCGAGTACCCAGGGCCTGTCCAGTGCCTCGCACACCGAGTGCGTCAGCGTCGGGCGCATCCAGGCCGTGCTCGCGGCCAGGTCGATGCGCTCGAGCGCACGGCGCAGCGCGTTTTCGCTGACCACCTTGTGCATGCCCAGCGCCTGCGCGGCCACCGCGTCCCCGCGCAGCGCGGCCCTGGACCAGGGCCCATGTCGCTTGCGTCTTGATTCACCCATCGGGTGAGTCTGCCAAATCAGCGCAACACCGCGCCAGTGCTGGTTCTCCTCAGACTCTGTTCGGGTCAACTGCCGTTTCTAGGGTCAATGTGCCGGCATCACGGCACGGGCACCACCGTGCCGGCACAGGTGCCGAAGCCGATGCGGCGCGCGCCGGGCCGGGCGCAGTGGCCCGCCAGCACCAGCGTGTCGCCGTCCTGCAGGAAGGTGCGCTGCTCGCCGTTGGGCAGCGTGATCGGCTGCTTGCCGCCCTGCGACAGCTCCAGCATCGAACCCGCCTGCGCCAGCGTCGGCCCGCTGAGCGTGCCCGAGCCCAGCAGATCACCCGGCTGCAGGTTGCAGCCGTTCACCGTGTGGTGCGCCACCAGTTGCGCCGGTGTCCAGTAGGCCGCCTGGGCGGCATTGCTGGTCGACAGCAGCACCGGCGCCATGCCGGCCGCACGCATCGCAGCGGTCTGCAGCAGCACCTGCAGCTGGATGTCGAACGCACCCTGGGCGCGGTTGCCGGCATCGTCCAGGTAGGGCAGCGGCTGGGGGTCGCTGTCAGGCCGGGTGAACGGCGCGCGGAACGGCGCCAGTGCCTCCAGCGTCACCACCCAGGGCGAGATGCTGCTGGCGAAGCTCTTGGCCAGGAAGGGGCCCAGCGGCTGGTACTCCCAGGCCTGCAGGTCGCGTGCCGACCAGTCGTTGAACAGGGTCACGCCGAACAGGTGGTCTTCGGCCTCGGCGATGGGAATCGGCGTGCCCAGCGCGTTGCCGGCGCCGATCAGGTAGCCCAGTTCCAGCTCCAGATCGAGCCGCTGGCTGGGGCCGAAGCCCGGCGTGGTGGCGCCTGCTGCCGGCGCTGTCTGCCCGCGCGGGCGGCGGACCGGCGTGCCGCTGGGCACCACCGACGAGGCACGGCCGTGGTAGCCGATCGGCACCCATTTGTAGTTGGGCAGCAGCGGGTTGTCGGGCCGGAAGATCTTGCCCACTGCCGTGGCATGGTGGATGCCGACGTAAAAGTCGGTGTAGTCGCCGATGCGGCACGGCAAGCCCAGTTCCACCGCGCTCTGCGCCACCAGGCAAGGTGCCAGCGCCGGCTGCTGCGCCGCGCCGGCCGACAGGGCCTGCGACAGGGCCTGCGACAGCGCCTGCGACAGCGCCTGCCGCAGCGTGCGCCGCGCCGCTGCGCCCAGCGCCATGAAGGCATTGAGGTCGCCCGCAGCCAGCGGCGCCAGCAGCGCCAGCACCTCGGCCGACCAGTGGCCTTGCGCTGCGGCCAGCTTCAGGTCCAGCACCTGGTCGCCGATGGCCACGCCGATGCGCCAGGGCTCGGCACTGCCCGTCTGGCCAGTGCCGTGGAAGCGCCGGAACCGGCCGAACGGCAGGTTCTGGATCGGGAAGTCGGTGTCGTCGGCATTCGCCGAGGCCACCCAGCTCTGCAGCGCCGGGTCGTGGGTTGCGTCGACATGGCTCATGGCTTGAACCCGTCCTGCAGGCCCTGCCAGCAGTCGGCATAACGCGCATCCAGCGCGCCGCATTCCATCGCGAAGGCGGTCGGCAGGAAGCGCCAGCGGCTCTCGAACATGAAGGCCAGGGTGTTGTCCAGCTTGTGCGGCGCCAGCGCGGCGCTGCTGGCCTTGTCGAAGGCCTCGGCGTCGGGGCCGTGCGGCACCATGCTGTTGTGCAGGCTCATGCCGCCGGGTTTGAAGCCCTCGGGCTTGGCGTCGTACTGGCCCTGCACCAGGCCCATGAATTCGCTCATCAGATTGCGGTGGTACCAGGGCGGGCGGAAAGTGTCCTCACCCACCAGCCAGCGCGGCGGAAAGATCACGAAATCGCAGTTGGCTGTGCCCGGCGTGTCGGTGGCGCTGGTCAGCACGGTGAAGATGCTCGGGTCGGGGTGGTCGAAGCTGATCGAGCCGATCACCATGAAATTGGCGGTGTCGTACTTCACAGGCGTGAGGTTGCCATGCCAGGCCACCACGTCGAAGGGCGTGCGCGGCTGGGTGGTGCGCCAGCACCGGCCACCGTCGCGGCGGATGAGTTCGTACGGCCGTTGCTGCTGCGCGTCGTACGCGGCCACCGGCGCCAGGAAGTCGCGCGGGTTGGCCAGGCCGTTGCTGCCGATCGGCCCCAGTTCGGGCAGGCGGAACGGCGCGCCGTGGTTCTCGCAGACATAGGCGCGTGACGGGCCGCTGACCTGCACGCTGAAGGCGATGCCGCGCGGCAGCAGCACCACTTCGCCAGGCCTGGCCTCCAGCACGCCCAGCTCGGTGACGAAGCGCAGCGCGCCCTGCTGCGGCACCACCAGCATCTCGCTGTCGGCGTTCACCAGGGCGCGGCCGTCCATCGACCGGTTCATCAGCACCAGGTGCGCGGCCATGCCGGTCTGGGCCGCCGGGTCGCCGTTGACGACGATGGTGCGCAGGCCGTCGACGAAGTCGACTGGCGCATCGGGGATGGCCAGCGGGTGCCAGCGCAGCGGGTCGGGCGGCACCACGGCGCCGGCCGCTGCGCCGGTCTTCCAGTGCGGCTGCGCATACGCCAGGTAGGCACCGGTCACCACCGCCGGCTGGCGGCGGTAGAGCCAGGTGCGCTGGTTGCTGTGGCGCGGCGCGGTGAAGGCGCTGCCGGAGACCAGCTCGGCCACCAGGCCCAGCGGTGCGCGCTGCGGGCTGTTGCGGCCCTGGGGCAAGGCACCGGGCACGGCCTCGGTGGCGAACTGGTTGCCGAAACCGGACTGGTAGGCGAGTGGGGTCATGGCGGGCTCCATGTGGGCGGTCGGCGGCGGTCGGCGGCGGTCGGCGGCGGTCGGCGGCAGTGCAGCGGTGGATCAGCGGCAGTTCAGCTTCGATTCAGCGGGCGGTTCAGCGGCCGCTGGCGCGGGCGGCCTGCAGCGCCTGCTGCAGCACGTCGAGCCGGCCGATGTGGTTGGCCAGCAGCAGCACCAGGCGGGCGTTCAGCGCGTGGCTCTGGGCGTCGGTCAGGTCCCGGTGGGTTTCGATCAGCGCCTCGTAGAAGCTGTCGGGCGCGTCCAGGTTGGGCTCGGTCACCAGCGGCATGGCCACGATTCCTCAGTCCAGCGCCAGGGCGCGCCGCAGCGCGGCTGCCACGTCGGCGGCGGTGGGTGCCCGCCAGCGCGCGCAGACATGCTGGTCGGGCCGCAGCAGCACCACGGTGCCGGGGCGGGCGTCGTAACGCTCGGCGGCCAGGCCCTCGGCGGGCAGGTGGACGACATGCACCGGCACCAGGCCTTCGGCACCGGCCACCACGGCCGACTCGGCCGCGACGGTCGACTCTGCCACCTCGGCCGATCCATCGGCGCCGAACACCAGCGCAGAGAAGCCGGTGGGCGACAGTTGCCGCAGCAGCCAGCGCCCGTCGGCCAGCGGTGCGTCCGCCGCCGG
This sequence comes from Burkholderiales bacterium, assembly GCA_038246615.1. Classification (GTDB taxonomy): domain Bacteria; phylum Pseudomonadota; class Gammaproteobacteria; order Burkholderiales; family Burkholderiaceae_C; genus Pseudaquabacterium. The sequence goes on along the minus strand of JBBRVT010000114.1, from coordinate 2,457 downwards.
CGCGCCGGGCACCATGGCGCCGGCGAAACCATCACGGTCGGGCGTGTTCAGCGGCGATCGGTGCAGCGTGGCCGGCACCGACAGGCGCCCGCTGTTGACCAGGCGGCGGGCGAAGGCATGGCTGCGCGCAAGGTCTAGCGTGGCGTCGCGGAACAGCCGCGACACCGCGCTCTTGGGCGTGATGAAGTCGGTGGCGCGGGTGCTGTTCAGCAGGTTCTCGTCGGCTGCGTCTTCGCGCTCCGGGCCGTAGCTGTCGAGCAGCGCACGCGGCGCCAGGCCGCGCAGCACCAGGTCGAGCTTCCAGGCCAGGTTGTCGGCATCTTGCACGCCCGAGTTGGCACCGCGGGCGCCGAACGGCGACACGCTGTGCGCCGCGTCACCGGCAAACACCACGCCGCCGTGCACGAAGCGCGGCATGCGCCGGCAGGCGAAGGTGTAGACGCTGGCCCATTCCAGCTCAAACGGCACGGCACGGCCGAGGGCGGCGCGCATCATCGCGTCGACCCGGGGCCGGATGCGCTCGGGCTGCTTCTCGGCCTCGGGGTCGGCGTCCCAGCCCAGCTGGAAGTCGATGCGCCAGACCTTGTCGGGCTGGCGGTGCAGCAGCACGCTCTGGTTGGGGTGGAACGGCGGGTCGAACCAGAACCAGCGCTCGGCCGGCAGCTCGATCTCCATGCGCACATCGGCGATCAGGAAGCGGTCCTGGAACACCCGGCCCTGGCTCTCCTGGCCCAGCATGGCCCGCAGTGGCGAGCGTGCACCGTCACAGGCCACCACATGGTCGGCCAGCAGGCTGTAGCGGCCCTCAGGCGTGTCGATTGCCAGCAGCACGCCATCGGCCTGCTGGCTGCAGCCCACCACGCTGTGCCGCCAGCGGATGTCGATGGCCGGCAACTCGGCGGCGCGCACCGCCAGGTAGGCCTCGGCGTAGTACTGCTGCAGGTTGATGAAGGCCGGCCGGTCATGCCCCGGCTCAGGCAGCAGGTTGAAAGGGTAGAGCAACTCGCCCTGGAAAAACACCTTGCCGACGTTCCACTGCACACCCTTGGCGCACATGGCGTCGCCCACGCCCAGCCGGTCCCAGATTTCCAGCGTGCGCTTGGCAAAGCAGATGGCGCGTGAGCCGGTGGACAGCTGGTGGTCGTTGTCCAGCAGCAGCACCCGCTGCCCGCGCTGGGCCAGGTCGATCGCCAGGCTCAGGCCCACCGGGCCGGCGCCCACCACCACCACCGGGTGGCGCGGCAGCGCGGCGGCGTCCTGGTCGGCGCTGCGGCGGTGGCCGAAGCTGTGGCGCTGGATGCTGGCGCCGTCGCTGGCGTAGGACAGCGCGGGCGCGGTGGCTTGGTTCACTCTCAGCCTTCCAGCGTGGCCCACATCTGCTGGTCGCGCTCGGCCGTCCACACCCGCGGGTCGCGGTACTGGGTGGCCTCGTCGTAGCAACGTGTCACGTCGAAGGGCATGCAGTGGTCGAAGATCACCCAGTGTCCGTACTTGGGCTTCAGCGCCGCGTAGGTGGCCTTGTAGACGGCGTTCAGGTCGTGCCCTGCTGCCACCCCCTGCTGCACTTGGGCCCACACATCGCTGATGAAGCTGCGGGTGGCGTCCAGGCCGGCCTGCACCTGGGCGGCACCGCGCAGCGCCGGGCCGCGGCCGGGCACCAGGGCCTGGGGCTTCAGTGCGGCGATGTTGTCCAGTGTGGCCGGCCAGTCCTGAAAATAGGCATCGCCGGCATAGGGCGTGGCGTCGAACTCGACCAGGTCGCCCGACAGCAGCGTCTTCTCGCCGGGCAGCCACACCACGGTGTCGCCCTTGGTGTGGCCGCGGCCCAGCTGCAGCAGCTGCACTTCCAGCTTGCCCAGCCACAGTGTCATGCGGCCGCTGAAGGTGATGGTCGGCCAGGTCATGCCGGCAGGCACCGTGTCGACGTTGCGGAACAGCCGCGGGAAGCGGCCGATCTCGCTGGCCTTGTCGGCCTCGCCGCGCTCGACGATCAGGTCGTAGGTGTCCTGGCTGGCGATGATCTGCTGGGCCTGGTAAGCGCTGGCGCCCAGCACCCGCACTGCGTGGTAGTGGGTGAGCACCACGTAGCGGATCGGCTTGTCGGTCACCTCGCGGATGCGGCGGATCACGTCGGACGCCATCGCCGGCGTGGCCTGGGTGTCGGCCACCAGCACCGCGTCGTCGCCGATGATGATGCCGGTGTTGGGGTCGCCCTCGGCGGTGTAGGCCCAGGCATGCTCGGACAGCTGCGCGAAGCTGACCTGCTTTTCCTCCAGGTCGGCCTGGCTGGCAAAGGCTTTGGTGTTCATGGGGTCTCCGGGTGGGTTGCCTGATTCGGTATTGACTAACGCGTTTGAATTCTAGGCTCAGAGCCTGAGAGTTTTTCGGGCGTGCCGGAACAGCGCGTCAAAGGGCGCCCGATCTAGGCGCAAAGCGCAGCCATAGCCCGGGCTATGG
>JBBRVT010000113.1:0-10819 GCA_038246615.1 Burkholderiales bacterium | reverse complement strand
GCAGCAGAGCTGGGAGATTTCGACGCCAGCTCCAGCACCGCCATCTTCAGCCCGGCCGGCGCTGAAGACCTGGTGCCCCGCGCGGCGCTGGAAGCCACCTGGCAGCGCTGGTGGGATGAATCGCAGCGCCGCATCGGCAGCAGCCACTGGAACGAATACACGCCTTACGAGCTGCGCTCGGTGTCGGCCGTGCTGCGCCTGGGCCAGCCGCTGCGCGCCCACGCGATGCTGGATTTCTTCCGCGCCGACCAACGCCCCGCAGGCTGGCACCATTGGGCCGAGGTGGTGGAGCGCCGGCCGCGCCACCCGCGCTTCATCGGCGACATGCCGCATGCCTGGGTGTCGTCGGACTTCATCCGCTCGGCGCTGGACCTGCTGGCCTATGAGCGCGACAGCGACCAGGCCCTGGTGCTGGCCGCCGGCGTGCCGCCGGCCTGGCTGGACAGCGGCCCGGTGGGCGTGCAGGGCATGGGCACCGCGCACGGCCCGCTGGGCTACCGGCTGCAGCGCCAGGGCGACAGCCTGCTGCTGCAGCTTTCGCCTGGCCTGCAACGACCCCCCGGGGGCCTCTGGCTGCACTGGCAGGGCCGGCTGCACCGGGTGCCGGACGGCGCGTTGGACATGCGCTTGCCGCTTTGACCCCCACCAGCGCCGCACGCGCTCGCACCCCAGCCTGGCGCCCGGGCGGCGCTGTTCTGCGGCACTGTTCGACTGGCCGCTGGCGCAGCAGCGGCGCCAGGTCAACCGGGGCCGGCCCGGCTTGACCCGCACGCCGGCTGTGGCGACAGTCACCATGCCATTTGGCACCGAACGTGCTGAGACACCCCCATGGACCTGACCCCGCGCGAAAAAGACAAGCTGCTGATCTTCACCGCCGCACTGCTGGCCGAGCGCCGCAAGGCCCGCGGCCTGAAGCTCAACGTGCCCGAGGCGGTGGCCCTGATCACCGCCGCCATCATGGAAGGCGCGCGCGACGGCAAGACCGTGGCTGCGCTGATGAGCGACGGCAAGACCGTGCTCGGCCGCGCCGACGTGATGGACGGCGTGGCCGAGATGGTGCCGGAGATCCAGGTCGAAGCCACCTTCCCCGATGGCACCAAATTGGTGACCGTGCACCAACCTATCGCCTGAACGACTGGAACACACCATGATCAAGCATTTCTCCACCCTGGCGCTGTTGGGCGGCGCAGGCCTGGCCTGGGCCCATGAAGGCCATGGCCTGCCTGGCATGTCGCATTGGCACATTGGCGATGTGGCTCTGGTGCTGGCTGCCGTGGCTGCGGTGGGGCTGTGGCTGGCCCGGCGCAAGTGAGGGGCGCCACATGATCCCCGGCGAACTGCTGCTCGACCCAGGCGAGCACACCCTCAACCCCGGTCGCCGCACCCACACCGTGGTGGTCCAGAACACCGGAGACCGGCCGATCCAGGTGGGCTCGCACTACCACTTTGCCGAAACCAACGCGGCGCTCGGCTTCGATCGCGCCGCAGCGCACGGCATGCGGCTGAACATCGCCAGCGGCACGGCAGTGCGCTTCGAGCCCGGCCAGCAGCGCACGGTGGAACTGGTGGACTATGCCGGCGCGCGGCGGGTCTTCGGTTTTCGCGCCTTGGTGCAGGGAGCGCTTTGATGGCCGTGATCGGCAGGCGCGCCTACGCCGAGATGTACGGCCCCACCGTGGGCGACCGGCTGCGGCTGGCCGACACCGCATTGGTGATCGAGGTGGAAGACGACTTCACCCTGCGCGCCGGCGGCTACGGCGAAGAGGTGAAGTTCGGCGGCGGCAAGACCATCCGCGACGGCATGGGCCAGGGCCAGGCGCCCAACGGCCCCGGCGCGCATGAGGCCGCCGATCTGGTGATCACCAACGCGCTGGTCATCGACCACTGGGGCATCGTCAAGGCCGACATCGGCATCAAGCGCCAGCGCATCGTGGCCATCGGCAAGGCCGGCAACCCGGATGTGCAGCCAGGCGTGGACATCGTCATCGGCCCGGGCACCGAGATCCTGGCCGGCGAAGGCATGATCCTCACCGCCGGCGGCATCGACAGCCACATCCACTTCATCTGCCCGCAGCAGATCGAGGAGGCGCTGTATTCGGGCGTCACCACCATGCTGGGCGGCGGCACCGGGCCGGCCACCGGCACGCTGGCCACCACCAGCACCCCCGGGCCCGAACACATGCGGCTGATGCTGCAGGCGGCCGAGGCCTTCCCGATGAACCTGGGCTTCCTGGGCAAGGGCAACGCCAGCCGGCCCGAGGCGCTGCACCAGCAGGTGGAAGCCGGCGCCATCGGCATGAAGCTGCACGAAGACTGGGGCAGCACGCCGAGTGCCATCGACCAGTGCCTGGCGGTGGCCGAGGCGCACGACGTGCAGGTGTCGCTGCACAGCGACACGCTCAACGAAAGCGGCTTCGTCGAAGACACCATCGCTGCCACCAAGGGCCGCACGCTGTGCGCCTTCCACACCGAAGGCGCAGGCGGCGGCCATGCGCCCGACATCCTGCGGGTGGTGGGCGAGGCCAACTTCCTGCCGAGCAGCACCAACCCGACCATGCCCTACACCGTCAACACGGTGGACGAGCACCTGGACATGCTGATGGTGTGCCACCACCTGGACGCCTCCATCGCCGAAGACCTGGCCTTTGCAGAGAGCCGCATCCGCCGCGAGACCATCGCCGCCGAAGACGTGCTGCACGACCTGGGCGCCATCAGCATGATGAGCAGCGACAGCCAGGCCATGGGCCGGGTCGGCGAGGTGATCATCCGCACCTGGCAGGCGGCGCACAAGATGAAGGGCCAGCGCGGCGCGCTCGAGACCGACACCGCGCGGCACGACAACTTCCGCGTCAAGCGCTACGTGGCCAAGTACACCATCAACCCGGCGCTGGCCAACGGCATCGCCCACGAGGTGGGCAGCGTGGAAGTGGGCAAGTGGGCCGACCTGGTGCTGTGGAAGCCGGCCTTCTTCGGCGTGAAGCCCAGCGTGGTGCTGAAGGGCGGCTTCATTGCGGCGGCAGCCATGGGCGACCCGAACGCCAGCATCCCGACGCCGCAGCCGGTGCACTACCGGCCGATGTTCGGCAGCTTCGGCAAGGCCATCGGCGCCACGTCGATCAGCTTCGTCAGCCAGGCCAGCCTGGCCAACGGCGTGGCCGACAGCTACGGCCTGGCCAAGCGGCTGGTGGCGGTCAAGGGCAACCGCACGGTGACCAAGCGCGACATGGTTCACAACGCCTACCTGCCCAGCATGCAGATCGACGCCCAGACCTACCAGGTGCGCGCCGACGGCCTGCTGCTCACCTGCGAGCCGGCCACGCTGCTGCCGATGGCGCAGAAGTACTTCCTGTTCTGAGCACCAGCGCGGGCGCTGGCGCTGGCAACCGGCCCATCTGGGTGAAAATCCCGCGATGGAAACCCCAGGCAATCTTTTCGTGGTGGCGGCGCCCAGCGGCGCCGGCAAGTCCAGCCTGGTGAAGGCGCTGCTGGAACTCGATTCGCACCTGGCGGTGTCGGTGTCGCACACCACCCGCGCGCCGCGTGGCCAGGAGCAGCAAGGCCGCGAGTACTGGTTCATCGGCGTCGATGAATTTCGCCAGATGGCCGCACAGGGCGATTTCTTCGAATGGGCCGAGGTGCATGGCAACCTTTACGGCACCTCGCGCCCGGCCATCGAAGACCGCCTGGCCCAGGGCGACGACGTGGTGCTGGAAATCGACTGGCAGGGTGCGCTGCAGATCAAGCAGATCTTCAGCCACGCGATCCTGATCTTCGTGCTGCCGCCCAGCTGGGCCGAGCTGGCGCAGCGGCTGAAGCGCCGCGGCGAGGACGGCGTCGAGGTCATCGCCCGGCGCATGCAGAACGCCCGCGAGGAGGTGGCGCAGGCGCGGCACTTCGACTTCGTTATAATCAATGGTTTATTCGAAACGGCGCTTTTCGACCTGAAGACCGTCGTGCACTCTCAGCGCCTGCGCTACGCCGCGCAGCAACGCAACAAATCGCAGGTGTTTGCGGCACTGAACCTGATCTGACGCCGACCGACCCCTGCCCTGCTCCTTGAACCACCACCGAAGGCAAGCCCATGGCCCGTATCACCGTCGAAGACTGCCTCATCAAGATCCCCAACCGCTTCCAGCTGGTGCTGGCCGCCACCTACCGCGCGCGCATGCTGAGCCAGGGCCACGCGCCCAAGATCGAGAGCAAGAACAAGCCCGGCGTGACCGCGCTGCGCGAGATCGCCGCCGGCGAGGTGGGCATCGAGATGCTGCGCCGCGTGCCGCTGTAAGTACGCTGCCGCACAAGCGGCTTGCGCATTGCACCAGGCGTCTTCGGGCGCCTTTGTCGTTTCTGGGCGCCCGCCCGCAAGGCCATCTCCATGCACCAGCGCAAAGCAGGCTAAATTCGGGTGATGGGTATCCGATCCTTCGCCGCTGAACTGCTGCTGCCGTCCGTGCTGCTGCAGGCCAGGAACCGCAGCACCGCGCCTGCGCCGGCCAAGGTTGCGGTGTCCACCTTTGCCGCGCTGCAAGACAAGCTGGGCTACCTCAGCAAGGCCGAGGTCAAGCTGATCCGCGAGGCCTACAAGTTTGCCGACGGGGCGCACCTGGGGCAATTCCGCGTCAGCGGCGAGCCCTACATCACCCACCCGCTGGCGGTGGCCGGCCTGGTGGCTGACTGGCGGCTCGATGCCCAGGCGCTGATGGCCGCGTTGATGCACGACGCGATGGAAGATTGCGGCATCACCAAGGTCGAGCTGATCGAAAAGTTCGGTGCACCCACTGCCGAGCTGGTGGACGGCCTGACCAAGCTCGACAAACTGCAGTTCAGTACGCGCGTGGAAGGCCAGGCGGAGAGCTTCCGCAAGATGCTGCTGGCGATGGCGCGCGATGTGCGCGTGATCCTGGTCAAGCTGGCCGACCGGCTGCACAACATGCGCACCATGACAGCGATGCCGGTGGCCAAGCGCGGCCGCATCGCGCGCGAGACGCTGGACATCTACGCGCCCATCGCCCACCGGCTGGGCCTGAACATGATCTACCGCGAGTTGCAGGAGCTGAGCTTCGAGCACCTCTACCCCTGGCGCCACGCGGCGCTGGCCAAGGCGGTGCAGCGCGCCCGCGGCTACCGGCGCGACATCGTCGAGCGGGTGCGCACCGAAGTGGAGAAGGGCTTTGCCGCTGGCAAGCTGAAGGTGCAGGTCTCGGGCCGCGAGAAGACGGTCTACAGCATCTACCGCAAGATGCGCGAGAAGCATGCCGGCTTTGCCCAGGTGAACGACATCTTCGGCTTCCGCATCGTGGTGCCGGCACTGATGGACTGCTACCTGGCGCTGGGCACGCTGCACCAGCTGTACAAGCCGGTGCCGGGCCGCTTCAAGGACTACATCGCCATCCCCAAGGCCAACGGTTACCAGAGCCTGCACACCACCCTGGTCAGCCCGCTGGGAACGGCAGTCGAATTTCAGATCCGCACCGAGCCCATGCATGCGGTGGCCGAGACCGGCATCGCCGCGCACTGGCTCTACAAGAACGACAGCAAAGGCGGCAACAAGGCCGGCGCCGGCGAGGCGCAGCGCCTGGGTGCGATGTGGCTGAAGAGCCTGCTCGACATCCAGGACGAAACCCGCGACGCGGCCGAATTCCTGGAGCACGTGAAGATCGACCTGGTGCCCGAGGCGGTGTATGTGTTCACGCCGATGAGCAAGATCCTGGCGCTGCCGCGCGGTGCCACGCCGGTCGACTTCGCCTACGCCATCCACTCCGACGTGGGCGACCACTGCGTGGCGGCCAAGCTCAACGGCGACCCGGTGGCGCTGCGCACCGAACTGAAGAGCGGCGATGTGGTCGAGATCGTCACCGCGCCGGGCGCGCGGCCCAACCCGGGCTGGCTGAACTTCGTGCGCACCGGCCGGGCGCGCAGCAAGATCCGCCAATTCCTGAAGACCATGGAGCATGAGGAGTCCAGCGAGCTGGGCGCCAAGCTGCTGGCCCAGGCGCTGCGTGCCGAGGGCCTGCTGATGCCGTCGGCCGAACTGGACGACGCGCCGGCGCATGCGCTGTGGCAGTTGCTGATCCGCTGGAGCGGCAACCGCAGCCGGGCCGATCTGCTGGTGGACATCGGCCTGGGCCGCAAGATCGCCACCATCGTGGCCAAGCGGCTGGCGCAGCTGATGGCCGAGCGAGGCAGCCGGCCCGATGCAGTCACGCTCACGCTCAACCGCTTCGGCAGCGTTGCCGAAGACACCGCCGTGCCGCCGCCCGGTGTGGTGATCGACGGCACCGAGGGCGCGTCGGTGGTGCTGGCCCCTTGCTGCCGGCCGATCCCGGGCGACGACATCCGCGGTTACCTGGGCCGCGGTGAAGGCCTGCTGGTGCACACCGCCGATTGCAGCGCGGGCAAGCGCCTGGCCGAGCGCGACCCCGAGCGCTGGATCGCGGTGGAATGGGCCGAGCAGCCCAGCCGCCACTTCGAGACCAGCGTGAAGCTGCTGGTGAAGAACGGCAAGGGCGCACTGGCGCAGATCGCCGCCGCCATCAGCGCCGCCGAGGCCGACATCAGCCACATCGAGATGGACAGCGACAACCAGGACGACGCCACCGAGCTCACCCTGCTGCTGGCCGTGCGCGACCGCCTGCACCTGGCCGATGTGCTGCGCACGGTGAAGCGCAGCCCGCCGGTGCTGCGGGCAACGCGCGTCAAGCCCTGATCACGCGGGGCCGAGCGCCGGGTCAGGGGCCTGCGCCGGGGCAGGGGCAGGGGCAGGGGCGGGGGCAGGGGCAGGGTATTGCACCGCCACCACCTCCAGCACCTCCACCCCGCCGGGCGTCTGCAGCTTGACCTCGTCACCCTCGCGCGCCTTCAGCAGGGCGCGGGCGATGGGCGCGATCCAGCTCACCTCGCCGGCCAGGCTGTCGGCCTCGTCGATGCCCTTGATGGTGATGCTGCGCTGCTCGCCGCGGCTGTTGGCATAGGTGACGGTGGCTCCGAAGAAGATCTGGTCGTTGCCGTGGTGCAGGCTGGGGTCGGCGACCTCGGCGATGTCGAGCCGCCTGGTGAGAAAGCGGATGCGCCGGTCGATCTCGCGCAGCCGCTTCTTGCCGTACAGGTAGTCGCCGTTCTCGCTGCGGTCGCCGTTCTTGGCGGCCCAGGACACGGTCTCCACCATCTTCGGCCGCTCGTCGTCGATCAGGCCCATCAGTTCGGCGCGCAAGCGCTGGTATCCCGCCGGGGTGATGTAGTTCTTGCCGCCGGGCGGCAGCGGCGGCAGGCCGGGGCCGCCATCGTCGTCGTCGGCATCGCCCTCGGGCTCCTTGGTGAACGCTTTGTTCATACCCGCCGCAGTCTAACCAGCCGCTGCGCCGGCACGCGCCGCACTGCGCCAGGCGCCCGGCGCGCTGCCGGTCCACTTGCGGAAGGCGCGGTAGAAGGTGCTGGCGTCCTCGAAGCCCAGGCGGCTGGCGATCTCGGCCACGGGCAGCGTGCCGTCGGCCAGCAACTGCAGTGCCAGGTCGCACCGCACGGCGTCCTTCAACTGGCCCCAGGCCATGCCTTCGGCGTCCAGCCGGCGGCGCAGCGTCGGCGCCGGCAAGCCCAGCGCCTGCGCCAGGTCGGCCAGAGTCGGCGCCGGGTCACTGCGGTCCAGCGCGGCGCGGCACAGGCGGCGGGCGTGGTCGCCCAGGCCGCTGGGCAGCACCTGCTTGAGAAACACCGACTGCGGCGCGTCGCGCAGGAACGCCTTCAGGCTGGCGGGGGTCACGGTGTTGGGCGTGGCCAGCACCCGGGCGTCGAAGCAGGCTGCGGTCGCCGCTGCACCAAAGCGCTGCAGCGGCGCGAACATGCGCCGGTACTCGTCGGCATGCGCCGGCTGCGGCTGCGCCCAGTCGACCCGCGCCAGGGGCACGCGCCGGCCGGCCAGCCAGCACAGCAGGCCGTGCAGCATCACCAGCAGGGTTTCGTCGGCAAAGCGGCGGGCGTCCTGGGCGTCGGCATCCTGCCGGCCGGCGCCGATGCGGTTGTCGATCTGCAGCACCGCCTGGCCGCCGGCCACCCGCAGGCTGGCGCCGATGTCGTCGAAGCACAGGCCGAAGCCGCGCAGCGCCAGCCGCAGCGCCGCGCCCACCGTGGCCTGGCCGGCCAGCGCATGGCACAGCATGGCAAATGTGCCCACTTTCATGCGGCGGGCATCCAGGCCGAAGAATTCATCGTCCAGCGCTTGGGCCACCGCCATCCACAACCGGGCGAAGGCTGCGGCCGGCACCCTGGCGTTGTCTTGTGCCAGCGCCTGCAGCGCGATGCCTGCCTGGGCCAGCGCCCTGGCGCGGTCGGCATCACCCAGCGCCCGCACGGCACTGCGCACGAAGGCGATGGACACGGTGCGCTGGGGTGGCGGGGCGGCAGCAGGCATGCCCGATTCTGGCAAAACCGATCAGCACCACGCGCGATTGCGCCATCGCGCTGCCCGGCGGCCGGGCCTAGACTCGACGCTGGCCAGCGTCATGCGCCGCGCCACCACCAGCCAAGGAGACTCTCCCATGACCGATCTGTCCGCCGAATACCAGGCGCTGGCCAACTACCGCCCCAAGCACAAGGTGCGCTTCGTCACTGCGGCCAGCCTGTTCGACGGCCATGACGCAGCCATCAACATCATGCGGCGCATCCTGCAGGGCATGGGTGCCGAGGTGGTGCACCTGGGCCACAACCGCAGCGTGGACGAGGTGGTGACCGCCGCGCTGCAAGAGGATGTGCAGGGCATCGCCGTCAGCAGCTACCAGGGCGGGCACACCGAGTACTTCAGCTACATGGTCGAGCTGCTGAAGGCGCGTGGCGGCGAGCACATCCAGGTGTTCGGCGGCGGCGGCGGGGTGATCGTGCCCGAGGAGATCAAGTTGCTGGCCGAGCAAGGCGTGCGCATCTTCAGCCCCGAGGACGGCCAGCGCATGGGCCTGGCCGGCATGATCGGCGAGATGGTGATGCGCGCCGACCGCGACCTGACGGTGTATGCGCCCACCACGCTGGCAGCCATCCAGGGCCACAGCGAAGCCGCCTGGCGTGCGCTGGCACAGTTGATCACGGCGCTGGAGAACGGCCGTGCCGACGCCAGCTTGGTGGCCAAATTGCACGCCGCCGCCAAGGCCAGCAAGACCCCGGTACTGGGCATCACCGGCACCGGCGGCGCCGGCAAGAGCAGCCTGACCGATGAACTGATCCGCCGCATCCGGCTGGACCAGGGCGACGCGCTGCGCATCGCAGTGATCTCCATCGACCCGTCACGCCGCAAGAGCGGCGGCGCGCTGCTGGGCGACCGCATCCGCATGAACGCCATCGGGCCTTGGAACAACGGCCAGCGCGTCTACGTGCGCAGCCTGGCCACCCGCGACACCGGCAGCGAGATCAGCGCCGCCCTGCCCGATGTGCTGGCCGCCACCAAGCTGGCGGGCTTCGACCTGGTCATCGTCGAGACCTCGGGCATCGGCCAGGGCGACGCCGCCATCGTGCCGCTGGTCGATGTGCCGATGTATGTGATGACGCCCGAATTCGGCGCCGCCAGCCAGCTGGAGAAGATCGACATGCTCGACTTCGCCGAGTTCGTCGCCATCAACAAGTTCGACCGCAAGGGCGCGCAAGACGCGCTGCGCGACGTGGCCAAGCAGGTGCAGCGCAACCGCGAGGCCTTCACCGTGATGCCGGACCAGATGCCGGTGTTCGGCACCATGGCCAGCCGCTTCAACGACGACGGCGTGACCGCGTTGTACCAGGCGCTGAAGGTGCGCCTGGGCGCCCTGGGCCTGCCGCTGATGGATGGCGCCACAGGGGGCCGCCTGCCGTTGGTGACGACCAAGCACAGCACCCACCAGACGCCGGTGGTGCCGGCCGCGCGCACCCGCTACCTGGCCGAGATCACCGACGCCGTGCGCGGCTACAAGGCCAAGGCACGTGCCCAGGCCAGGCTGGCGCGTGAGCTGCAGCAACTGCGCGCCACCGCACGCATGCTGGCCGAAGACGACGCCGCCGCAGACGGCGCCAGGAACACCGTTCTGCACCTGGCCGACCAGCGCGCCACCAGGCAAAACCCGGCGGCCGCCAAACTGCTGGCGCAATGGCCCGAGATGCAAAAGGCCTATGCCGGCGACGAGTACGTGGTGAAGATCCGCGACAAGGAAGTCCGCACCAGCCTGGTCCACACCACGCTGTCAGGCAACAAGATCCGCAAGGTGGCGCTGCCGCAGTACGAATGCCATGGTGAGTTGCTGAAGTGGCTGATGCTGGACAACGTGCCGGGCAGCTTCCCGTACACCGCCGGCACCTTTGCCTTCAAGCGCGAGGGCGAGGACCCCACCCGCATGTTTGCCGGCGAGGGCGACGCCTTCCGCACCAACCGTCGCTTCAAGCTGGTGAGCGAGGGCATGCCGGCCAAGCGGCTGAGCACCGCATTCGACTCGGTGACGCTGTACGGCAACGACCCCGACCGCCGGCCCGACATCTACGGCAAGGTGGGCAACTCGGGCGTCAGCATCGCCACGCTGGACGACCTGCAGGTGCTGTATTCGGGCTTCGACCTGTGCCACCCGGCCACCAGCGTCAGCATGACGATCAACGGCCCGGCGCCCACCATCCTGGCGATGTTCATGAACACCGCGATCGACCAGCAGATCGTCAAGTTCCAGGCCGACAACCACCGCGCGCCCACCGACACCGAGCTGGCCAAGATCCGTGATTGGGCGCAGGCCAATGTGCGCGGCACGGTGCAGGCCGACATCCTGAAGGAAGACCAGGGCCAGAACACCTGCATCTTCAGCACCGAGTTTTCACTGAAGGTGAT
>JBBRVT010000112.1:0-10831 GCA_038246615.1 Burkholderiales bacterium | reverse complement strand
CGGGTCCAGTCCGGCCATGAACTGACGATGCGCGAGGCGCTGCTGACCGTGGCGGCCCATGTGCAACGCAACGAGCCGCAAACCATCGGCTTCTTCATTTCGCAGGATCCCGCCGACCCGCGTATGTTCACCACTTACGAGCGCTTTGCCGACCAGGCGGCGATGGACCGCCACAACCAGTCGGCAGTGGTGGCGCAGTTCTTTGCCATCGCCATGCCCATCCTCGACGGACAGGTGACGCTGGTGACGGCCGACGAGGTGTCGGCCAAGACCTGAGAGCGCCCCCAGACCTGCCGCTTCGCGCCAGTCCCCCCGGGGGACACGACTGGCGCAGCAGCAGACAGCCGAGCGCCGCAGCCTTTGCCCAGCGGCAGGCGTCCAGTGGCGACGACGGGCCGCCGGCAGTGGCCCGACCTCCCGACAACCGGCACTGCGGATCAATGACTGTGGTCGGTCAGCGGCTCGTCGATCGACCGCCACCGCGCGCAAGACCCGGCGCGCTTGGCCGGCAGGGCGAGGCGGCTGGCGCCTGGCGCCTGCCAAGGCCGGCCCCACCGGCCACTGTGTGGCAGAGTGACAACCAGAGTTGACGCTTCCGGTCAGTGTGTCTATCCTGAATGACACATTCATAAGTAATGCGCTGGTGGCAACAGGCTTTGCGCCTGTGGTTTGCCCGGCATTCGACGGAGGCCCCATGGATCTTTTGCAACGCATCGAGCTGGCGCTGTCGGCCGCACTGTCCACCACCGAGGTGGCAAGCGGCCCGCCGCGCCTGGCAGCGGCAGTGCGCCATGCCGTATTCCCGGGGGGCGCCCGGGTGCGGCCCCGGCTGTGCGTGGCGGTGGCGCTGGCCTGCGGAGATGACGACCCGGTGCTGACCGACGCCGCAGCAGTGGCGTTGGAGCTGCTGCACTGCGCGTCGCTGGTGCATGACGATCTGCCCTGCTTCGACGATTCGCCGCTGCGCCGGGGCGTGCCGTCGGTGCACAGCGCCTTCGGTGAGCGGCTGGCCGTACTGGCCGGCGATGCCCTGATCGTGCTGGCGTTCCAGGCAATGGCGGCGGCGCCGGCGCGCCATCCGCAGCGCCTGGCCAGTCTGATCGGCCTGGTTGCGCGGGGCGTTGGCCAGCCGCACGGCATCGTGGCCGGCCAGGCCTGGGAATGCGAGCCGCAGGTTTCGCTGCGCGAGTACCAGCGCGCCAAGACCGGCGCCCTGTTTGCCGCCGCCACCATGGCCGGCGCCGAAGCTGCCGGCGGTGCACCCGCCCCCTGGCGTGCGCTGGGCGAATGGCTGGGTGAGGCCTACCAGGTGGCCGACGACATCCGCGATGTGCTGGCCGACTCGGCCACGCTGGGCAAGCCCACCGGGCGGGACCTGACGCTGGGCCGCCCCAGCGCGGTGGCCAGCCGCGGACTGCGTGGCGCCGTGGACCACTTCCACGACGTGGTGCAGCATGCCGTGCAGGCCGTGCCCGAATGCAAGGGCGCACCTCGCCTGCGGGCGCTGGTGCGGGCCGAGTCTGAGCGCCTGGTACCGACCGCCTGGTGCGACCAGTTGGTCCGCGCCACGGCTTGACACTGCAGCGCAGACACACCATGCAGGCCCTGCCGACCATGCCCGCCGCGACCGATGGCCAAGCCGGCTGGCTGCAACGCCTGCGGCTGCGCTGGGCCGCCTGGCGCGACCAGCGGGTCGCCAACCCGGAGTTTCGGCGCTGGGCAGCCGACTTCCCGCTGACCCGCCCGCTGGTGCGGCGCAGCGCGCGGCAGTTGTTCGACCTGGTGGCCGGCTTCACCTACAGCCAGGTGCTGCTGGCCTGCGTGCGGCTGCACCTGTTCGACCGACTGGCACGCGGGCCGCTCAGCGCCGACGCATTGGCACCGACGCTCCAGCTGGCACCTGACGCCTGCTTGCGGTTGCTGGATGCCGGCGTCGCACTGCGCCTGTTCAGCCGCAGTGGGCATGGCGTGCAGGCCCGTTACGGCTTGGGGCCACTGGGCGCACCCATGGTGAACAACCCGGCACTGGCCGCCATGGTCGAGCACCATGCCTTGTTGTACGCCGACCTGGCCGACCCCTTGGCGATGCTGCGTGCGCCCAAGGGCCAGACCCAGCTGGGCCGCTGTTTCGCCTATGCCCGCAGCGACACCCCACAAGCCCTGGACAGCCGCGAGGTGGCCGAATACTCGGCGGTGATGGCCGCGTCCCAGCCCCTGGTGACCGAGGAAATCCTCGGCGCCTACAACATCGGCAGGCACACCCGGCTGCTGGACATCGGCGGCGGCGAGGGCGTTTTTGCCAGCGCGGCCGCGCAGCGCTGGCCGCAATTGCAGGTGATGGTGTTCGACCTGCCGGAGGTGGCCCGCCTTGCGCATGCCCGGTTCGAGCGGCTGGGTCTGTCCGGCCGCGCCACCGCCCACGGCGGCGACTTTGCCCGAGCCCAGTTGCCGGGCGGGGCCGACATCATCAGCCTGGTGCGCGTGGTGCACGACCATGACGACGACAAGGTGCTGGCCCTGCTGCGCGCCGCGCGACAAGCCTTGCCCGACCACGGCGTGCTGCTCGTGGCCGAGATGATGGCCGACACCGCCGGCGCCGAAGCCATGGGGGACGCCTATTTCGGCATGTACCTGTGGGCCATGGGCAGCGGCCGGCCACGCCGTGTGCAGGACATCAGCGCCCTGCTGCAGGCAGCGGGCTTCCAGGCACCACGCCGCATGCGCAACGCCACACCGCTGCAGACCCAGGTCTTGATCGCCCGGGTCGGCAGGCAGGGCTGAGGCGTTGCCGACGCCCACCCCCGGCAGCCCGATCGCGATCAAATTCAGTGTCAACCTGTCTTGACAGTTCATTCAGTCCTTGTACAGTGACACATCGAGAGCCAGTTCTGCACATGTCCCCCGCTTCCCCGACCAAGACCAGGCCCAGCCGCAGGGCCACCGCATGAACACCACCGCCGTCCTGTTGGAACAACCAGAGCGCATTCGCCTGGCACAACTTGATCTGATCGAGCCCACGCCGGAAGACGTGGTGGTCGAAGTGCAATGGAGCGGCATCTCCACCGGGACCGAGCGCCTGCTGTTCGATGGCAGCATGCCCGCCTTTCCAGGCATGGGCTACCCGCTGGTGCCGGGCCACGAATCAGTGGGCCGGGTGGTCGTCGCCGGCTCAGCCAGTGGCCATGAGACCGGCGAGCAGGTGTTCGTGCCAGGCGCCAACTGCTACGGCCTGCTGAACGGCCAGCCCGTGCGCGGGCTGTTCGGCGGCGCCGCATCGCGGCTGGTGGTGCCGGGCGAACGCGTGATCCAGGTCGACGAACGCCTCGGCGAGCAGGCCGTGCTGCTGGCACTGGCCGCCACCGCCTACCACGCGGTGGCCGGTGGCGGGCGCATCGCGAAGCCTCGGCCGCCTCAGCTGATCGTCGGCCACGGCGTACTCGGCCGCCTGCTGGCGCGCCTGAACGTGGCAGCCGGCTACACCGACACGACCGTGTGGGAAACCAACCCGCTTCGACAGTCGGGTGCCGAGGGCTACGTGGTGTGCAACCCGCAAGACGACCCGCGTCGCGACTACGCGGTCATCTGCGATGTGAGCGGCGACGCCACGCTGCTCGACAGCCTGATCGGCCGCCTGGCGCCAGACGGCGAAATCATCCTGGCCGGCTTCTACAACCAGCCGCTGCAGTTCAATTTCGCGCCTGCCTTCATGCGTGAAGCCCGGCTGCGCGCAGCGGCCGAGTGGAAGCGCCCTGACTTGCTGGCCGTGCAGGCCCTGCTGACCGAGCAACGTCTGTCACTCGACGGATTGATCACGCACCTTGCACCACATGCCGAGGCCGACAACGCGTACCGCACTGCCTTCGGCGATGCAGCGTGCTTGAAGATGGTTCTCGACTGGACACACTGACCCGACTGCCCACTGGAAGCCCACCGCATGAACCCCAGCATCAACAGCCCCCAGGGCGCCCCGATCCAGATCCTGCGCGACCTGCAGTTGCGCGCCGAGGCGGCCATCGAGCCCGACGCGCCAGCCACCGGGCCGGTCACCAAGGAAACCCAGATCATCGCCATCTACGGCAAGGGCGGCATCGGCAAGAGTTTCACCCTGGCCAACCTGAGCTACATGATGGCCCAGCAGGGCAAGAAGGTGCTGCTCATCGGCTGCGACCCGAAGAGCGACACCACCAGCCTGCTGTTCGGCGGCCGGGCCTGCCCGACCATCATCGAGACCAGCAGCAAGAAGAAGCTGGCCGGTGAGGCCGTGGCCATCGGCGATGTGTGCTTCAAGCGCGACGGCGTCTACGCCATGGAACTGGGCGGGCCCGAGGTCGGCCGCGGCTGCGGTGGCCGCGGCATCATCCACGGCTTCGAGCTGCTCGAGAAGCTGGGCTTCCATGACTGGGGCTTCGACTACGTGCTGCTCGACTTCCTGGGCGACGTGGTGTGCGGCGGCTTCGGTCTGCCGATCGCCCGCGACATGTGCCAGAAGGTGATCGTGGTGGCCAGCAACGACCTGCAGTCGCTGTACGTGGCCAACAACGTGTGCAGTGCGGTCGAGTATTTCCGCAAGCTCGGTGGCAATGTGGGCGTCGCCGGCATGGTGATCAACCGCGACGACGGCACCGGCGAAGCTGCCAACTTCGCGGAACTGGTCGGCATCCCGGTGTTGTCCACCATTCCCGCCAACGACGACATCCGCCGCAAGAGCGCCAGCTACGAAATCATCGGGCGGCCGGATTCGCCCTGGGGTCCGATGTTCGCCGAGTTGGCCGACAACGTGGGAACCTCCCTGCCGGTGCGGCCCAAACCGCTGAGCCAAGACCAGTTGCTGGGCCTGTTCTCGGCATCTGCCGTCGGCCGCAACGTGGTGCTCGAACCCGCCACCACCTTCGACATGTGCGGCAAGCAGGACCTGGCCAAGGCATCGCTCGAAGTGGTCTACGACGAGGTCTGAAGCCATGGCAAGCACGACGATCCCGATCATCCCGGTGGCCAATCTGCCCACCGGCCAAGTGGCTGTGCCAGCGGCCCTGGAAGGCGATGGCATGGGCTGCCACTCCGGTGGCGAGGCGCTCCTGGCAGCCGCCAGGTCGGCCGGCAAGTCCGAGGTGCTGGACCAGTACGCCCGCGATTACCCCCGCGACGCCAAGGCCGGCCCGCACGACCAGCCGCAGAGCATGTGCCCGGCCTTCGGCTCGCTGCGCGTGGGTCTGCGCATGCGGCGCACCGCCACCATCCTGTCGGGCTCGGCCTGCTGCGTCTACGGCCTCACCTTCACATCGCACTTCTACGGTGCCCGGCGCAGCGTGGGCTACGTGCCCTTCAACAGCGAGAGCCTGGTCACCGGCAAGCTGTTCGAGGACATCCGCGACGCGGTGCATGCGCAGGCCGACCCCGCCAAGCTCGACACCATCGTCATCATCAACCTGTGCGTGCCCACCGCCAGCGGCGTGCCCTTGCAGATCCTGCCCAAGACGATCAACGGCGTGCGGGTGATCGGCATCGACGTACCCGGTTTCGGCGTGCCCACCCATGCAGAGGCCAAGGACGTGTTGGCCGCCGCCATGCTCAAGGTCGCCCGCCAAGAGGTGCTGGCCGGCCCGGTGGCGATGCCCCGCGCAGGCCGCTCGGCCAAACCCACGATTGCGTTGCTGGGCGAGATGTTCCCGGCCGACCCGATGATCATCGGCATGATGCTCGAGCCGATGGGCCTGGCCGCCGGTCCCGTGGTGCCGACGCGTGAATGGCGCGAGTTGTATGCCGCACTCGACTGCGCGGCCGTGGCGGCGATCCATCCCTTCTACACCGCCAGCGTGCGTGAGTTCGATGCCGCCGGCCGCACCACCGTGGGTTCCGCCCCCGTGGGCCATGACGGCACCGAAGCCTGGCTGCAGGCCATCGGCCAGGCCACCGGCGTCGCCCAGAGCGCGATCGACGCAGCCAAGAACCGCATTCTTCCGGCCATCCGCAGCGCGCTGGCCAAGAGCCCGATCAAGGGCCGCATCACGCTCAGCGGCTATGAAGGCTCCGAGTTGCTGGTCGGACGGCTGCTGGTGGAAAGCGGTGCCGACCTGCGCTACGTGGGCAGCGCCTGCCCGCGCACGCCATGGAACGAGGCCGACGCCCAATGGCTGCAGTCCAAGGGCGTTGCGGTGCAGTTCCGCGCCTCGCTCGAACAAGATCTGGCCGCGCTGCACGAGTTCAAACCCCAGCTGGCGATCGGCACCACGCCGGTGGTGCAGGCGGCCAAGGAACTGCGCACACCGTCCTTGTACTTCACCAACCTGATCTCGGCCCGGCCCTTGATGGGACCGGCCGGTGCCGGCTCACTGGCCACGGTGATCAATGCGGCCATCGGCAACCAGTCGCGCTTCGACGCCATGAGCGACTTCTTCGGCAGTGCCGGCACAGGGCATGCCAGCGGCGTCTGGGAAGCCAGCCAGGGCGTGCCCACGGACCGGCCCGAGTTCAAGGCCGAGCAGCGCCGCCAGGCAATCAAGCTGGCCAAGAAGCGCAAGTCCGAGGAGATGATCTGATGGGAGCCGCAGCATGCTCGTACTAGACCATGACCGCGCTGGCGGCTACTGGGGTGCGGTGTACGTGTTCACCGCGATCAAGGGCCTGCAGGTGGTGATCGACGGCCCCGTCGGCTGCGAAAACCTGCCCGTCACCAGCGTGCTGCATTACACCGATGCGCTGCCGCCGCATGAATTGCCGATCGTGGTGACTGGCCTGGCCGAGGAGCACCTGGGCCGCGAAGGCACCGAAGGAGCCATGCGGCGGGCCCATGCCGCGCTGGACCCCGACCTGCCCGCCGTGGTGGTCACCGGCTCGATCGCCGAGATGATCGGTGGTGGTGTCACCCCAGAGGGCACCGCACTCAAGCGCTTCCTGCCCCGCACCATCGACGAAGACCAGTGGCAGTGCGCCAACCGTGCCATCTACTGGCTGTGGACCGAGTACGGCCTGAAGAAGGTGCCCGCCCGCAAGCCGTTTGCAGAGCGGCCGGCAGGCGAGCGGCCACGCGTGAACATCATCGGCCCCAGCTATGGCGTCTTCAACTCGCCCAGCGACCTGGCCGAGATCCGGCGCCTGGTGCAAGGCATCGGCGGCGAGGTGAACATGGTGTTCCCGCTGGGCAGCCACCTGGCCGACGTATCGCGCCTGGTCGAGGCCGACGTCAACATCTGCATGTACCGCGAGTTCGGCCGCATGCTCTGCGAAGCCCTGGAGCGGCCTTACCTGCAGGCCCCGATCGGCCTGCACAGCACCACCAAGTTCCTGCGCAGCCTGGGCGAGTTGCTCGGGCTGGACCCCGAGCCCTTCATCGAGCGCGAGAAGCACACCACCATCAAGCCGCTGTGGGACCTGTGGCGCTCGGTCACCCAGGACTTCTTCGCCACTGCCAGTTTCGCTGTGGTGGCCAATGAGACCTACAGCCGAGGCATCCGCCACTTCCTCGAAGACGAGATGGGCCTGCCCTGCCAGTTTGCCGTCGCACGCCGGCCGGGCGAGAAGACCGACAACGATGAAGTGCGCCGGTTGGTCCATGAGAAGACGCCGCTGGTGATGTACGGCAGCTACAACGAACGCATCTACCTGGCCGAGCAAGCGGCTTCAGCCACGGGTGGGCATGGCCTGAAGACCAGCTTCATCCCCGCGTCGTTCCCGCTGCCGATCATCCGCAGGCACACGGGCACGCCCTTCATGGGTTACTCAGGTGCCACCTACCTGGTGCAGGAATTCTGCAACGCACTGTTCGATGCGCTGTTCCACATCCTGCCGCTTGGCACCGAGCTGGACAAGATCGAAGCCACGCCCAGCCGCGCCCAGCGCGAAGACAGCCTGCCATGGGATGCCGATGCGCAAGCCCTGCTGGCCGAGTTGATCGACGCGCAACCGGTGCTGGTCCAGATCTCGGCCGCCAAAGGCATGCGCGACACGGCCGAGCGCGACGCCCAGGCAAAGGGCCATGACCGGGTGACTGCCGCCCGCCTGGCCCAGCTGTTCGGGCGCACCGCCCAAACCGAAGCAGGCGTGGCCGCATGAGCCCCGTCTTGCACACCCCAACAACGACGGGCTGCTCCGCAGCCCGCCAAGCACACGGTGCCCGGCTGTATCGGGCACCTGTACAGCGCGACCTTCGGGCCACGCTGGTTCATTGCGTGCCGCACCGCGGCACGCTTCCCGCCGCAAGGCTTGTCTGGAGGAATCACAAATGGCTTCAATCGTGCACCCGTCAGGGCTGACGGACGAAGAGTGCCAAGAGTTCCACAAGTACTACATCCAAGGGTACTTGCTGTGGGCTGTTGGAGCATTCGCTGCCCACAGTCTGGTTTGGGTCTGGCGTCCCTGGTTCTGACATCAACGGGTGGAGGCCACCATGGCATTCGACATCCCTGAAATCCACCCGGCAGCACGCACGGGTTCACTCGAAGGTTCTCACGCAATCTTCGTAGCGATCTTCGCAGCGTTCCTGCTGGTGGCCATGGTTTCCCTGCTCTTGGGTCAGAACTGGCGCTCTCTTCTGCCTGGTGCAGAAGGCGAGCAGACGGTGCTCGGCGGCGTCAAGTCCGCTGTCTACACCGTCATGTCCGAAATTGTGTAGAAAGGAATTGAACATGTGGCGTTTTTGGCGAGTTGTCGATCCCCGCAAGGCGATCATCTTGACGGGGTTTCTGATTGCCTTCGTCTCCACAAGCATCCACCTGATCCAGGTCAGTGGGGATCGCTACAACATCAACACCTGGCACCCCGACACGGTGAAAGCCGCCAAGGTTGCTCAGAACGCGGCCATGCCCGCGAAGTAAAGACAAGCCGCACTCGGCTTGCAAAGGTTGTGGCTGCGGCAAGGCCGCACCACAACCCCCCAATTTTCAAGCTGCGCAGCCGATCGGGCTGCGCAATGACAGCCCAAGAGCCAGTCGAAGGACAACCCCATGGCCATGCTGAGTTTTGAACGCAAATACCGCGTCCGCGGTGGCACCCTGGTGGGCGGCGACCTGTTCGACTTCTGGGTCGGTCCGTTCTACGTCGGATTCTTCGGCGTGACCACGGCCTTCTTCTCCTTGCTGGGCACCGCGATGATCCTCTGGAGCGCCGCGATGGGGCCCACCTGGAACATCTGGCAGATCAACGTCGCGCCACCCGACCTCAGCTATGGCCTGCGCATGGCACCCATGATGGAAGGTGGCCTGTGGCAGATCATCACGGTCTGCGCGATCGGAGCCTTCGTGTCCTGGGCACTGCGTGAGGTCGAAATCTGCCGCAAGCTCGGCATGGGCCTGCATGTGCCTGTGGCCTTCGGCTTCGCGATCCTGGCCTACGTCACGCTGCAGGTGATCCGCCCGGTGCTGATGGGCGCCTGGGGTCACGCCTTCCCCTACGGCATCTACAGCCACCTGGACTGGGTGAGCAACACCGCTTACCAGTACCTGCACTTCCACTACAACCCGGCTCACATGGTCGCGGTGACGCTGTTCTTTGCCACCACACTGGCGCTGTCGATGCACGGCGGCCTGGTGTTGTCAGCCACCAACCCCGGCCGGGGCGAGGCGGTCAAGACACCCGAGCATGAAGACACCTTCTTCCGCGACTTCATCGGCTATTCGGTGGGCACGCTGGGCATCCACCGGGTGGGTCTGTTCCTGGCGCTGGCGGCCGTCTGGTTCTCCGCCCTGTGCATCGTGATCAGCGGTCCGTTCTGGACCGGCTCCTGGCCCGAGTGGTGGGGCTGGTGGTTGAACCTGCCGATCTGGATGTAAGCGGCAAAGCGACAACACGAAGAGGAGATCAACATGGCCGAATACCAGAACCTGTTCACCACAGTGCAGCCAGTGGGCCCGCTGCACGACGGCATCGCGCTGCCGCGCGGCGATTGGCGGCGCAGCGGCAAGCCCTTCCTGTTTCATCTGCTGGGACGGATCGGCAACGCGCAGATCGGGCCGATCTACCTGGGAGGCCTCGGTGTGGCCTCGCTCGTGCTCGGCACCCTGGCCTTCAACATCATCGGCTTCAACATGTTGGCCTCGGTCAACTGGAACCCGCTGCAGCTGGTGCGCCAGTTGTTCTGGCTGGCGCTCGAACCGCCCGCACCGAGCTATGGCCTGAGCATCCCGCCCCTGGCGCAGGGCGGCTGGTGGTTGTTTGCCGGCTTCCTGCTCACCAGCTCCATGCTGTTGTGGTGGGCGCGCACTTATCGCCGCGCGCGCCAGCTGGGGCTGGGCACGCATGTGGCCTGGGCCTTTGCTGCGGCAATCTGGCTGTACCTGGTGTGCGGCTTCTTCCGCCCCATCATGATGGGCAGCTGGGCAGAGGCGGTGCCCTTCGGCATCTTTCCGCACCTGGATTGGACGGCTGCCATTTCGTTGCGCTACGGCAACCTCTTCTACAACCCGTTCCATGCACTGTCGATCGTGTTCCTGTACGGCTCGGTGCTGCTGTTCGCCATGCACGGCGCGACGATTCTGGCGGTGAGCCGCTTCGGTGGTGAACGCGAGATCGAGCAGATCGTCGACCGAGGCACTGCCAGCGAACGCGCCGCGCTCTTCTGGCGCTGGACCATGGGCTTCAACGCGACGATGGAATCGATCCACCGCTGGGCCTGGTGGTTCGCAGTGCTCTGCCCGCTGGTGGGTGGCATCGGCATCCTGCTGACCGGCACCGTGGTGGACAACTGGTACTTGTGGTCGGTCAAGCACCATGTGGTTCCATCGTATCCAAGCATCCTTCCCATTCCCCTCGACCCGGCGTTGATCGGAGGAGCCAAGCCATGAGCGCACCCAGGAGACTCTTCCAGGCCCTGTTGGCCATCTGCACGGTCGGCCTGCTG